>JAUSNJ010000175.1 GCA_030645355.1 Rhodoferax sp.
AATGCCGCACACTGATGCTGGCCTCCAACAACGTGCTGTTCCCCGCCAACGGCGAACCCTCCATCGTTCCGTCACAGGACGTGGTGCTGGGTCTGTATTACACGACCCGCGAACGCATCAACGGCAAGGGCGAGGGGCTGATCTTCTCGGACACTGGCGAAGTCCAGCGCGCCTTTGACGCAGGTGAAGTCGAACTGAACGCCCGTATCAATGTTCGTTTGACCGAGTACACCAAGGACAAGGAAACCGGTGAATTCACCGCTTCGACCAAGCTGTGGGAAACCACGGCCGGCCGCGCGTTGTTGTCCGAAATCCTGCCCAAGGGCTTGCCGTTCTCCAACATCAACAAGGCGTTGAAGAAGAAGGAAATATCCAAGCTGATCAACGTGTCCTTCCGCAAGTGCGGATTGAAAGACACGGTGGTCTTTGCCGACAAGCTGCTGCAAGCCGGTTTCCGCCTGGCGACACGCGCTGGTATTTCCATCTGTATCGACGACATGCTGGTGCCGCAGGAAAAGCACGCCATCATTGCCCGTGCCCAGAAGGAAGTCAAAGAGATCGAACAGCAATATGTGTCCGGTCTGGTGACTTCCGGTGAGCGCTACAACAAGGTGGTGGATATCTGGGGCAAGTCGGGTGACGAAGTGTCCAAGGTCATGATGGCCAAGTTGTCCAAGGAAATGGTCACCGACCGCCACGGCAACCAGGTCCAGCAGGAATCCTTCAACTCCATCTACATGATGGCCGACTCCGGCGCCCGCGGTTCTGCGGCCCAGATTCGCCAGGTGGCTGGTATGCGGGGTCTGATGGCCAAGCCTGACGGCTCCATCATCGAGACACCGATTACCGCCAACTTCCGCGAAGGTCTGAACGTGTTGGAGTACTTCATCTCCACCCACGGTGCCCGTAAGGGTCTGGCCGATACGGCGTTGAAGACAGCGAACTCCGGTTACCTGACGCGCCGTCTGGTCGACGTGACGCAGGATCTGGTCGTCACCGAGCAAGATTGCGGAACGCACGGTGGTTACCTGATGCGCGCCATCGTCGAAGGCGGTGAAGTGATCGAGTCCCTGCGTGACCGCATCCTGGGTCGTACCGCCGCCGAGGACGTGTTGCATCCTGAGAACCGTGCCGTACTGGCGGTCGCCGGCACCATGCTGGACGAGGACCTGATCGACGAGTTGGAACTGGCTGGTGTCGACGAAGTCAAGGTGCGCACGGCGCTGACCTGCGAAACCCGCTTTGGCATTTGCGCCAAGTGCTACGGACGCGACTTGGGCCGCGGTGGCCTGATCAACGGCGGCGAAGCCGTCGGTGTGATCGCTGCCCAGTCCATCGGCGAACCCGGTACCCAGTTGACCATGCGTACCTTCCACATCGGTGGTGCCGCATCCCGCGCCGCCATCGCCTCCAGCGTGGAAGCCAAGTCCAACGGCAATATTGGTTTCAACGCCACCATGCGCTATGTGACCAACAGCAAGAAGGAGTTGGTGGTGATTGCCCGTTCCGGCGAAATCATCATCCACGACGAACATGGTCGCGAGCGTGAGCGCCACAAGGTGCCCTACGGTGCGATTCTGACGGTCAAGGCCGACCAGTCCATCAAGGCTGGCGCCATTCTGGCCAACTGGGATCCGTTGACCCGCCCCATCATTACCGAATTCGCCGGCAAGGCGCATTTCGAGAATGTGGAAGAAGGTCTGACGGTTGCCAAGCAGGTCGACGAAGTGACCGGTTTGTCCACCATGGTGGTTATCGATCCGAAGCGCCGTGGCGCGACCAAGGTGGTGCGTCCACAGGTCAAGCTGATCGATGCGACTGGCAATGAAGTCAAGATTCCGGGAACCGATCACTCGGTGACCATCGGCTTCCCGGTTGGCGCGCTGATCCAGGTGCGCGATGGTCTGGACGTGGGCCCCGGCGAAGTGCTGGCCCGTATCCCGATCGAAGGCCAGAAGACCCGCGACATTACCGGTGGTTTGCCACGGGTTGCCGAGTTGTTCGAAGCCCGTACACCCAAGGACAAGGGCACGCTGGCTGAGATCACGGGTACCGTGTCCTTCGGCAAGGAAACCAAGGGCAAGATTCGCCTGCAGATTACCGATCCCGATGGCAAGGTCTGGGAAGACCTGGTGCCCAAGGAAAAGAACATGCTGGTGCACGAAGGCCAGGTGGTCAACAAGGGCGAGTCTGTGGTGGACGGCCCGGCCGATCCGCAGGACATCTTGCGTCTGCTGGGCTCCGAAGAGCTGGCACGCTACATCGTGGATGAGGTGCAGGACGTGTACCGCTTGCAGGGCGTGAAGATCAACGACAAGCACATCGAAGTGATTGTTCGCCAAATGCTGCGCCGTGTGGTGGTCGAGAACGCAGGCGACTCCAGCTACATCAATGGTGAGCAGGTCGAGCGTTCCGAGATGCTCAACACCAACGACGCGCTGCGGGCTGAAGGCAAGATTCCGGTCACCTTCACCAACTTGCTGCTAGGTATCACCAAGGCGTCCTTGTCCACCGACAGCTTCATCAGCGCGGCTTCCTTCCAGGAAACCACCCGCGTGTTGACCGAAGCCGCCATCATGGGCAAGCGCGACGAGCTGCGTGGTTTGAAGGAAAACGTCATTGTGGGACGTCTGATTCCAGCCGGTACCGGCCTGGCCTACCACGAAGCACGCAAGGTTCGCGAAAACATGGACGACGCCGAGCGCCGAGCCATTGCCGAAGCCGAAGCGGCGGAACTGGCGGGCGACGCCGAGACCGTGGGTGAGGCCCACGGCGCTGACGACGGAGTTGGCGAGTAAGTCTGTACTGCTACACTAAACGTAGCACCCCAAGCCCATTTCACGAGGGGCTTGGGGTTTTTTGTTTCTGAAGTCACACCGTAGAATACGGTTCAGTTGTTCGGGAAATCCATGGATGCTTCACTGTTGTTGTGGATGTTGCTGGCGGTGTCCGTCTTCTGGGGTGTTGGGCTGTACAACCGGCTGATGCGCATGCGAGCCCGGGGCTTGGGTGCCTTGGGGTCGGTGGAGAAGCACATGCGGGTGTACGCCGCCTTGGTGCGCGAACATGTGACGCTGTGCGGTCCCGGAGCGGCAAATAGCCACGGGGTCAGTTCAAAAAATGGGCGTGACGAATGGGATGGGCTCCTGTCCTCATTGCATGTGTTCGAACAGGCACTGAATGACGACGGGGTTGCAAAGTTAACCAACGAGCCCCTTGCCCGCCTGGTCGCGGCATTTGACGGGGTGCAGCTGGCATGGCGTCAACTGCGAGCAGTCCCCCCCGATCTGGCGGGACCTGTGATTCCCGACGAATTGAATGCGCAGTGGGAGGCCGTCGCACTGCGGGTGGAAACCGCGCGGGGCGGCTTCAATCAGATATTGACCCAATACAACGCCGCATTGGACCAGTTTCCGGCGCGGCTGGTGGTGGGATGGATGGGCTTTAAACCGGGCGGTACGCTCTGAGGTAATGATGAACCGCAAAGAAGAACCGATTCCCCTGTGGCGTCAGCTCAATGCAACGTCTGGCGTCGTGCTGGCGGTGGGAGAAGGTGCCTCCGGTACGGCCGCGGTTGACCATGTCCCAACCGACTTGCGCCCCGGCGTGCAGGCCTTGGCGTTTCATGTGTGGCGCAATCTAGGGCGGGCGCAGGCCTTGCGCAAGCAATTGGCTCCAAGGGCGCCACCGCCCGCGGCCGACGCGCTACTGTGCGTGGCGTTGGCGCTCGCTTGGCGCGATGCTGAAGCGCCGTATGACATGTTTACGTTGGTCAACCAGACCGTCGAGGCCGCCAAACGCAACCCGTCCACCAAAGCGCAGGCCAGTTTTTTGAATGCTTGCCTGCGGCGGTTCCTGCGTGAAAAGGACGCGCTGGTGGCGGCGACCGACGCAGATCCGGTGGCGTTCTGGAACCATCCCGCGTGGTGGATCAAACGCCTGCAGCACGAACGCCCCGGGCAGTGGCGTGAGATCCTTCAGGCCGCCAATCGCCATGCACCCATGACGCTGCGGGTCAATGTCCGAAAGACCAGTCCGACCGCCTATCTGGCGAGTTTGCAGCAGGCCGGTATCGCCGCCATCGGTGGGCTGGATGCGGCCATCGTGCTGGAGCGCCCCGTTGGCGTACAGCACCTGCCCGGTTTTGAGCAGGGTTTGGTATCGGTGCAGGACGCTGCTGCCCAGATGGCCGCACCCTTGCTGCTGCAGGGGCTGGCAGCCGGGGCTGAACCGTGCATCCTGGATGCCTGCGCGGCGCCCGGTGGGAAAACCGGGCATTTGCTCGAGCTGACGGATGGGCAGGTTCTGGCCCTCGAAATTGATCCCGCACGCACCACCCGGATCGGGCAGAACCTGGCCCGACTGGGCCTACAGGCCACTGTGGTGACCGCCGATGCGGCCCGACCCCAGGAATGGTGGGACGGTCAGCTTTTCGATGCCATCCTGCTCGACGCCCCGTGCACCGCGTCCGGCATTGTCCGCCGCCACCCGGATGTTCGCTGGCTACGCCGCGAGTCCGACATTGCCCAACTGGCCGGGATCCAGAAGCGCATGCTGGAAACCCTGTGGGGCTTGCTGCGCCCCGGTGGACGCCTGCTGTACTGCACCTGCTCCCTGTTCCAGGCCGAAGGCGCTGGACAGGTCCAAACGTTTCTCACACACAACACAGACGCCGTTTTGCTGCCGTCGCCTGGCCATTTAATGCCCCGAAGTGTCGCCAAAGGCGAGGTCGTCCCGGACAATGAGTCCTGTGACCACGATGGCTTTTATTACGCGCTGCTGCAGAAACGGATGGCTTGATCGGGCCTTGCGCGCGCTATGGGCATTGGCATTGGTGCTGGCTGCGGGCCTGAGCCATGCCCAGATCGCCACCGAAATCTCCCCATTCCAGGTGGAGCGTCTGGACGATGAGGTCGTGGTGTCGGCCCAGGTTCTCTTTGAGTTGCCCGCGGCGGTTGAAGACGCACTGGTCAAGGGAATCCCGATGTTTTTTGTGACTGAGGCCCAGGTGCTTCGGGAGCGTTGGTATTGGTACGACAAAAAAGTAGTTTCCACGCAACGCCACATGCGGCTGGCATACCAGCCGCTGACCCGTCGCTGGCGGCTCAACGTCACTGCCGGGGCAGGACGCGAGGCCAGTCTGGGCTTCGCACTGAACCAGACCTTTGAGACCCTGGCCGAGGCGCTGTCCGCCATCAAGCGGATATCCCGTTGGAAAATTGCGGAAGCGTCTGACCTTGACATGGGCGTGAAGTACCGGGTTGACTTCAGCTTCCGCCTGGACTTGACCCAACTGCCGCGGCCGTTTCAGATTGGGGCGTTGGGACAGTCGGACTGGGATCTTGCCGCGACGGCAAGTACAGCCCTGTCGCTGACCGCTGCAAAATGAAGGACAGTCTGCCAAGCGAGCGCGTTCCAACTACGCCGCGGAGTTCACGGGCCTTGCGCTTGACGGTTACCGCAGGGGCACTGGTCATGGTGGTGATCGGGTTGATGCTGCTGTTTCTGTTGACGCAGGCGACCAATAACCTGTCCCTGAACGAGCGCAACTATGCGCGGCTGTTCACCGTTAACGTAGTGGTGGCGTCGGCGCTGCTCGTCGCAATTGTCTGGGTCGGGTATCGCCTGTTCGTCCGGTTCCGCCAGGGGCGGTTTGGCAGCCGCTTGCTGGTGAAGCTGGCGACGATCTTTGCGCTGGTGGGCTTGGCACCCGGATTGCTCATCTATGGAGTGTCTTACCAGTTCGTATCGCGTTCAATTGAAACCTGGTTCGACGTCAAAGTCGAGGGCGCTCTGGAGGCGGGGCTGAATCTGGGGCGTGTGACCCTGGACACGCTGCAGAATGATCTAAGCAACAAGTCGCGCACGGCGGCGTCGCAAATCTCGGAAACACCGGATGTCGCCGTTGGGCTGTTGCTGGATCGATTGGTCGACCAGTTGAGCGCTGCCGACGTCGCGCTATGGAGTGCCTCCGGCAAGTTGCTGGCCAGTGCCGGGCCGTCACGCTTTCAGTTGACCCCGGACAAGCCATCGCCAGCGCAGTTTCGTGCCGCCAAGGCCGAGCGATCGCTTTCCTGGGTGGAAGGCCTGGACGAGGCGTCCCCCGGTGGGCAGGTCAGTGCCCGGGTCAAGGTTCTGGTTCCCCTATCCAGCGCACTGCTGGGCCTGACGCCTGAAGTCAGATTTCTGCTTGTCACGCGAGAGTTGCCGCCGAATCTGGTTGCCAACGCCCTGGCCGTGCAGAGCGCCAACCGCGAGTACCAGGAACGGGCACTGGGGCGTGAAGGCCTGAAGCGCATGTACATCGGGACACTGACTCTGAGCTTGTTTCTCGCAGTATTCGGGGCTGTGCTGTTGGCAGTTGTTTTGGGCGACCAGATTGCACGTCCTTTGCTGATGCTGGCCGAAGGCGTCAGCCAGGTTGCCGCGGGCGACCTGACCCCTAAACTGGCGCTGCAGGGCAAAGACGAGCTGGGTGGGCTGACACGCGCCTTCGCTTCCATGACGGAGCAGTTGTCCGACGCCCGTCAGGCGGTCCAGCAAAGCATGGCGCAAGTAGATGCTGCCCGTGCAAACCTGCAGACCATTCTTGATAATTTGACGGCTGGCGTCATCGTTCTGGACAACGATGGGGCGATCCGCTCATCCAACCCGGGTGCAGCCCGCATCCTCAAGGTGTCACTGGCCGACTACGAAGGTCGGACATTGCAGGATATCGACGGACTGCAGGATTTTGGACGCGAAGTCCAGACGCAGTTTGCCGAATTTCTGGTTCAGCGCGCAGAGCAGGACACAGACCATTGGCAGAGGTCTTTTGAGCTGGGCGCGGGAACCATATCCATGCACAGCCCCTTTGATCGCACACTGACACTGGTGGCGCGCGGTGCAGAACTGCCGGGCAATGGGCGATTGCTGGTGTTCGACGACATTTCTGACATTGTCTCGGCGCAACGGGCGCAGGCCTGGGGCGAAGTGGCGCGGCGGCTGGCGCATGAAATCAAAAACCCGCTGACGCCGATTCAACTGTCGGCGGAGCGACTGGAGATGAAACTTTCCGGCAAACTGTCTGCGTCGGACCAGGCGGTATTGACCAAATCGGTCAAAACCATTGTCGACCAGGTCGACGCCATGAAACGATTGGTCAATGACTTCCGGGACTACGCACGACTACCGGCCGCCGAACTCAAGCCAGTAGATCTGAATGCGCTGGTGATGGATGTTTTGCAGCTCTACGATGATGAAAGCCAAGCGGTGCCCGTGCGACCGGAGTTGGATGTGTCTTGCCCCCTGGTGATGGGGGACGCGCAGCAGTTGCGCCAGGTCATTCACAACCTGCTTCAGAATGCGCAGGACGCCAGTGAGTCGTGCCAGGTGTCTGGCACCGAAGATCGCAGCGTCGTGTTGCGCACCCAATACCTGCGTACGACTGGGCGCGTCCGTTTGAGCGTGCTGGATTGCGGGGGCGGTTTCCCGGACCAGATCCTCAAACGCGCCTTTGAACCTTACGTCACGACCAAGATGAAGGGTACCGGTCTGGGGTTGGCGGTCGTCAAAAAAATTGCAGACGAGCATGGCTCACGGGTCGACATCGTTAACCGGGTCGTTGGTGGCGCAGTGGTAGGCGCCCAAGTATCGTTATCATTGGCGATTGAGAATACCGCTCCGGCTTGAGCGAGACATACTGGCACCAAAGGGACAACACAAACACCATGGCAAACATTCTGGTTGTTGATGACGAGCACGGCATTCGGGATTTGCTTTGGGAAATCCTCAATGACGAAGGTCACAACGTCGAATTGGCTGAGAATGCGGCGCAGGCCCGTGCTGCGCGTTCCAGAGAGAGGCCGGATCTGGTGCTGCTCGATATTTGGATGCCGGATACCGATGGTGTAACGCTTCTCAAGGAATGGTCTTCTACCGGTGTCCTAACCATGCCAGTGATCATGATGAGCGGCCACGCCACCATTGACACTGCGGTTGAAGCCACAAAAATTGGCGCGCTTGCCTTTCTTGAAAAGCCCATTACCCTGCAAAAACTCCTGAAGGCAGTGGAACAAGGCTTGGCGCGCAGCAGCCTGCACAAGGCTACGCCGGTTGCTGTAGTGCGGCCCATGATTGCGTCGGTGGAAGCCTCGGGTTATGTGGCCGTCACTGTGGCGGGGCCCGTTGAACCTGGATTGCAGGCGACGCAAAACTTCGTGCTCGACAAACCCCTGCGTGAAGCCAGGGATGAATTTGAAAAGGCCTATTTCGAATACCATCTGGCGCGTGAGAATGGTTCCATGACACGGGTTGCGGAGAAAACAGGATTGGAGCGTACCCACCTGTACCGCAAGCTCAAGCAACTGGGTGTCGACCTGACGCGAGGCAAGCGCAACGGTATTTGAAAGGTGCTCGGCCAGATATTGCAAATCTTCCTGCTATAATTTCAGGCTCAGGCCCGGTAGCTCAGTCGGTAGAGCAGAGGATTGAAAATCCTTGTGTCGGTGGTTCGATTCCGCCCCAGGCCACCAAATTTAGAAACCCATCCGATGGGTTTTTATTTTGACCACGGCAACGTGGTCACATGCGGGAATAGCTCAGTTGGTAGAGCGATACCTTGCCAAGGTATAGGTCGAGAGTTCGAGCCTCTTTTCCCGCTCCATATGGTTCTCGATGCACCAAGCCCGTCCACTGCGACGGGCTTTTTGCTTTCTGGGGGTGTTAGTTGACGGATGTCGACCAGATCCAAAGAAGTGCAATTGTGTGAACAACTTCACGGCAATGGAACGCGATGGGCATGGAGAAAAAACTATCGTTCCGTACAATCTACCCATTGGCAATGTCGTTTTTGACCCGTCCATATGCCGCTAAGTGTGGAAGGGTGGCAAAGTTGCTCTGGCTGGAGTAGCATTAACACAAACTACGGAGTGGGTTCATGTTCAGTATTTTTCTTGGCAAGGGCAAACAGCCTGATGACACGCCGAGCAAGGATGCTGTGGATTCCCGTGGCTTGGAGGTGGTTGAGAACGACCCGGACACCACTTGGGGATTGTGGGAAAGCGCAGTTGCCGAGCAGGAGTCGCGTTTCAGTTCGCTGCCGGTTCTTGATAACCTGCCCGACGAGTCGGGAGCTTTCTTGCAGACCGTGCCGTTGGCAATGATGGAAGACGGAGCCCCGATTCACCCGGATCAGTTGTACCGCCTCGCAGCCAATCAGCGCAAGGATGCGGCACTGCAAATCGTTGAACTGCACCACCACCGTATTGCCAACACCATACGCAGCCTATGGGGTCACAAGGAATGCAGTGACTACATTTCCAAATTGATTCTGAGCGGGGGCGATGGCATGGGCCAGTCCCGCATCGGATTCAATCAGGACGCAGCCCTTGCCATGATGGTGCTGTCTGAATTGCATGACAACTTCTTCGGGCCCTCCGCGCCCAGTGGCGGCTCGGGCTTCGCCGACTTCACAGTGCGCACCGGTTACGACGGACTGCGCTAAACCGCGGATTTACCGGATCTGAGCCGCAGCAGCGGCGCTGCTTAGCGCTTTCTGGGCAAACTCTGCCCGCAAGGCCTTGAGTTTTTCACGCGGGTCTTCGCGCACCGTGGCCTTGTCCAGCCCCATCTCCGCAATGAAACGGCTGGGCAGCGCCGCAACCATCTCCCGGCCCTTTTTACGTCGCCGCGTCCAGCTCACCGCCAGGCTGCGCTGGGCCCGGGTGATGCCCACATACATCAGGCGGCGTTCCTCCTGCAGCCGCTGCGCCAGATCCTCGTTGGCAGACTCGTGCGCCTTTTCCGACCCGCCCAGGGAGTCGGCGCCGTCGTTCAGTTTGAAGGGCAGCATGCCCTCGGTGACGCCTACCAGCAGCACATGCGGCCACTCCAGGCCTTTGGAGGCGTGCAGCGTGGACAGCGTGACAACGTCCTGGTCTTTCTCGCGTTCGCTGATGGTGGACAGCAGCGCAATGGTCTGCGCCACCTCCAGCAATGACTTGACCTCGCGCTCGGTTATGCCCGCCACATCGTCCAACTGTCCGCCGCAGCGCAGTGCCATCCAGTCACAAAACTCCAGCACGTTGGACCACTTGGCGGCGGCCACCTTGTCGCTGTCTTCACCATCGAGCAGGTGTTTTTCGTAGCCAATGTCCTTGAGCCAATCCATCATGAAAATCTTGGCGGCCTCGGCGCCTTCGGTGTGGCGGGCTCGGTACTCCAGGTCGTTCACATAGCGGCCAAACTCGTGCAGGCTGCCGACCGCCTTGGCGGCGAGCACCGAACCCAGCGAGTTGGAAAACAGCGACTCGAACAAGCTGAGCTTGTATTGGCTGGCAAACACGCCCAGCGTGCCCAGCGTCTGGTGGCCTATTCCGCGTTTGGGCGTGGTCACGGCGCGCAGGAAAGCCGGATCGTCATCGTTGTTGGCCCAGAGCCGAAACCAGGCGCACAGGTCACGAATCTCGGCCCGGTCAAAAAAGCTCTGGCCCCCCGATACCTTGTACGGGATGCCGGCCTTGCGCAGCGCCTTCTCAAACGGCTTGGCCTGGTGGTTGGCGCGGTATAGCACGGCGAAATCACGGAACTCCTTGTACTGCTTGCCCTCTTGCAGCAGGGCCCCCTCGGCGCGCAGGCTCTGGATGCGGGCCACGGCGCGCTCGGCCTCGTGCTCCTCGTTGTCGGCGTCCACCACGCGCACCGGCTCGCCTTCGCCCAGGTCGCTCCACAGGTTCTTGGGGAACAGCTTGGGATTGGGGCCAATCACATTGTTGGCGGCGCGCAGGATGGCGCTGGTGGAGCGGTAGTTCTGCTCCAGCTTGATGACCTTGAGCGCAGGAAAATCTACCGGCAGCTTCTTCAGGTTGTCCAGCGTGGCGCCGCGCCAGCCGTAGATGGACTGGTCGTCGTCGCCCACCGCCGTAAAGCGGGCGCCATCGGCGGGATTGCCACCGACCAACAGTTTCAGGACTTCGTACTGCGTGGCGTTTGTATCCTGGTATTCGTCCACCAGTACGTGGCCCATCATGCCCTGCCATTTCTGGCGCACCGATTCATGGTCGCGCAGCAGTTTGAGCGGCAGGCTGATGAGGTCGTCAAAGTCCACGCTCTGGTAGGCGGTCAGCCGCTCTTCGTAGCGGGCCATAACGATGGCGGTGATGCGTTCGTTGTCGTCGGCCGCCTGGGCCAGTGCCTGTTCGGCATTCAGGCCGGCGCTCTTCCAGCCGCTGATGGTCCATTGCCATTGCCGGGCCGTGGCGGCGTCGGTGCTGCCACCGGCGTCTTTGAGGATGCTGGTCACATCATCACTGTCCAGGATGCTGAACTGGGGCTTGAGGCCCAACACAGCGCCGTCTTGGCGCAGCATGCGCACGCCCAGAGCGTGGAAGGTGCACACCACCACGTCCTTGGCGGCCTTGCCAATCAGGCCCTTGGCGCGCTCGCGCATTTCGGCCGCCGCCTTGTTGGTAAAGGTGATGGCGGCAATCTTCTGCGGCGCCAGTCCGGCCTGGATCAGGCGGCCGATCTTGTGGGTAATAACCCGGGTTTTCCCCGAACCGGCACCGGCCAGCACCAAACACGGGCCGTGCATGTAGTTGACGGCTTCTTGCTGGGCCAGGTTCAGGCCATGGGAGACGGGGGGGGATGCGTTGGGAGACGAGGGTGCAGACATTCAGACTTTGCAGGCAGACAAGCGCGCCATCTTACCGAATACCGGACAATGCACCGGTGCTCCAAATCCTCACCGTCACTTTCCCGTTTTTCGCGCTGGTCCTATGCGGCTTCGTGGCCGCGCGCCGGGGCATGCTGCCGATGGCGGCCATCCCCGGCTTGAACAGCTTTGTATTGTTTTTTGCACTGCCGTGCATGCTGTACCGCTTTGGCGCCAGCACGCCGATTGCCCAATTGCTGGACCCCCATGTGGCGCTGACCTACCTGGCGTGCGCGCTGGTCATGGTCGGTTTCGTCGTGGCGGTGACGCGGCACGGACGAATTGGCTGGAACGACGCCGCCTTTGGCGCTTTGGTGGGAGCCTTTCCCAATACCGGCTTCATGGGGGTGCCGTTGCTGGTGGCGCTGCTGGGCCCCAAGGCCGCTGGCCCGGCGATCGTCACCATCCTGGTCGATATGGTGATCACCACCTCGCTGTGCATTGCCCTGTCCCGACTGGGCAACCACGGCGGAACGGGCGGCTCGGCGGGAGTGGCGGCCAGGAACGCGCTGAAGGGGGTTGCGACCAATCCCATGCCCTGGTCGATTTTGCTGGGGGCTGTGGTGTCGGCGATGCAGCTCGAATTCCCCAAACCGGTGGTGCAGACCGTGGGGCTGCTGGCCGATTCGGCCTCGCCGGTGGCTTTGTTCACGATTGGCGCGGTGCTGGCGCGTTCCCAGATGATGGCGCAGTCCGGTGAGGCTCACCCGGTGCACTGGATGGAGGTGGTGCCAGTGGCCGCCATCAAACTGTTTCTGCACCCCCTGCTGGTGCTGCTGGTGGGGGCGGGCGCCATCCAGATGGGCGTGCCGATGGACCGTTTTGCGTTGACGGTGCTGGTGCTGCTGGCCGCGCTGCCCAGCGCCAGCAATGTGTCTCTGCTGGCCGAGCGTTTTGGGGCGGACAACGGGCGTATTGCGCGCATCATTCTGGTGTCCACCGCGGCGGCGTTTTTTACCTTTGCCGGTGCCGTGGCCCTCATGACTTAACGGGGCGTCAGGCCCGTCAGACCGATCCCGGTTTGCCGCGCCGTTCACGGTAGCTGCCGGGGCTGTCGCCCGTCCACTCCCTAAACGCATGGTTGAACGCGCTCTGGTCCTGGTAGCCCAGCAAGAACGCGATATCGGTGAGGCTCAAGTCGGGCCGCAGCAAATAGCTCTGCGCCAGCGCCTGGCGTGTCCGGTCCAGCAACTGCTGAAAGCTGGTGTCGGCGTCGCTGAGCTTGCGCTGCAGCGTGCGCGGGGACAGCTTCAGGTCCTGGGCGATCTGGGTCAGGCTGGCCCGGTCCTGCGCCAGGTGGCTGGCGATGCTGGCGCGCACCTGGGCCACGATGCCGACCTCGCCCTGGCTGCGCAGTTTGGCTTGCAGCAACTGTTCGGCGTGCTGCTGCAACACGGGGTACAGGCCAACGTCAGCATTCGGAACGGGCAAGGCCAGCAGTGCGGCATCAAAGCGTGCGCAATTGGCGCTGGCGCCAAACTCCACATCCGGTCCAAACAGGCGGTGGTGTTCGCTGACGTCGGCCGGGGCGGCGTGGGTGAAGGACACCGGCGCCGCAGGCAAGGGCGTGCCGGCCAGCCAGTTGCCAAACACCCGCACGCCAGCAAACACGCTCTCGGCCAGGTGCCGGCTGGCGTGGGGGAAATGGCTGTGCCATTGGTAAACCGCGGTGCCACCGTGCACACCCAGTTCCGAACGGCCCAGATCATGGGCCAGGCTTTCATAGCGCAGGGTTTGTTGAAAGGCCTGTCCCAGGTCGCGGCAGCTCAGCAGGATCAGACCGTAGACGCTGTAGGTTCCCAGCTTGACCCGCTCCCCTACGTGCAGGCCAAAGTGCGGGTGGCCGGCCAGCTCGGCACCGGCATCCAGCAGGCGCACATAGTCTGCGGCGGCCAGAGACTCGGGCATGGGGGACAGCGCGTCTTCCGGCATACCGGCGGCAACGGCCAGTGCCGGCAAACCCACGCCGCACTCCACGGCCAGCTCCAGCAGGGGCTGCACATATGCGCCCGCCACCCGCCCACCCGTGAGGCTAGACGCAGCGAAGTGGTGGGTTGGCATGATTGAACAAATTGCTTGGCATGAAAGCGCAATACACCGCGGGCGGGGGTGGCTACAGTGGCGCTCAGTGTAGCAATCGGGTGCTGCACGCGAATGCACAGGAGATAGCCATGAAGCGCTGGAATGGTTGGGGGGACGATGCGGTGGAGCTGGTCTTGCCGGGGGAAGCCCTGCAGTTTTTGGAACAACGCATTGGGGCTGGCGTGCCCTCGGTGGACGCCACGCTGGCACAGGCCTGTGCCGGCATACCACCCAGCCGCTTGCCAGCCCACCCATTGGTCGACACCAGAGCCGAGACCCGCATGCGCAACAGCCTGGGCCACAGCCTGCCCGACTGGTTGAAGATGCGCAGCGGCAGGGTGGGCGTGGTGACCGATGGCGTGGCCTTTCCCGAGAGCTCCGAGCAAGTGCGTGCCCTGCTGCACTACGCCACAGCCTGCGGCGCGGCCGTGATTCCGATGGGTGGGGGTACCAGCGTCGTCGGCCACCTGACGGCGCCCGAAGGCGAGCAGGCGGTGCTGACCATCAACCTGTCGCGCCTGTGCGGCCTGGTCAACCTGGACCGTGAGGCCCAGCTGGCCACCTTTGGTGCCGGCGTGCTGGGCCCCGATCTGGAGGCGCAACTGCGGGCACAGGGCTATACGCTGGGGCATTTCCCGCAGTCGTTTGAATACTCCACGCTGGGCGGCTGGGTGGTCACACGTTCGTCGGGCCAGCAGTCGCTGCGCTACGGCCGGATCGAGCAGCTGTTCGCCGGGGGCACGGTCGAAACCCCTGTGGGGACCCTGGAGGTCATTCCCTTTCCGGCCTCGGCGGCGGGCACGGATCTGCGGGAAATGGTGCTGGGCTCCGAGGGGCGCATCGGCATCCTGACTGAAGCCACGGTGCGCATCACACCGCTGCCGCAGCGCGAGGAATTCCATACGCTGTTCTTCCCCGACTGGGAGCGGGCCCAGGAGGCGGTGCGCGCCATCGTGCAGGCCAAGCTGCCGCTTTCCATGCTGCGCCTGTCCAATCCGATCGAGACGCTGACCACGCTGACCATGGCCGGGCACAAGACCCTGATTGGCCTGCTGGAGCGTTACCTGGCGTTGCGCGGTTGTAAAGACCAGAAGTGCATGCTGATGATCGGTGCTACCGGACAAAGTGACACCGTGGCCCACGCGCTCAAAAGTGCCCAGCGCATCGCACGCAGCTACCAGGGTGTCGCCATCGGGCAGGCCATGGGCAAAAAGTGGAAAGAAAATCGCTTTCGCAACGTCTACCTGCGTAACGCGTTGTGGCTCAAAGGTTACGCCATCGACACGGTAGAGACAGCCTGCGACTGGCCCCGCGTAACGTCCATGATGCAGGCCATGGAAGCGGCCGCAACGCACGCGCTGGCGCAAAGTGGCGAGCGCGTGCACACCTACACCCACCTGTCGCACGTCTATGCCCAGGGGGCCAGCGTGTACACCACCTTTGCCTACCGGCTCTCGGGCGACTATGCAACCGACCTGGCGCGCTGGCGCAGCCTGAAGACGGCGGTATGCGAGGCGATTGTGGCCGTTGGCGGCACCATCAGTCACCAGCACGGCGTGGGCCTGGACCACGCGCCGTATCTGGAGGCCGAGAAAGGCGCTGCGGGCCTGTCGGCCATGCGCAGCCTGTTCCGGCACTTCGACCCCGAGGGCATGATGAACCCCGGCAAGCTGCTGCCCGCGTCCACTTCCAATCCCGCGTTCACCCCCACGCCATGACCACGCTGCATGCCGTTCCACCGCCAGAGCCCAGGGCGCAGCCGCTGGCCCCGCTGCTGGCCCGCGCGTGGGACATCGTCGTCATTGGCGGTGGCATCACTGGCGCCGGCATTCTGCTGGAGGCGGCGCGCCGGGGCCTGAAAGTGCTGCTGGTGGAACAGCGCGACTTTGCCTGGGGCACGTCCAGCCGCTCCTCCAAGCTGGTGCATGGTGGCCTGCGCTACCTGAAAGAAGGCCAGTTGCGCCTGACCCGCGATTCGGTGCGCGAGCGCCAGCACCTGCTGCACCAGGCCCAGGGACTGGTGGACCCGCAGAGCTTTGCCTTTGCCGACTACCGGGGGCGTCCGCCGGGGCGCTGGCTGTTTCAGCTGGGCCTGGCCGTCTACGACCGCATGGCCCGGCAAAGTGCGCGCCACCACTATCCCGTCGATGAATTTTTGATGCTGGCACCCCACATCGACCGCGCAGATTTGCAGGGCGGCATGTGCTACCTGGACGCCAAGACCGATGACGCACGGCTGGTGCTGCGGGTGCTGCAAGAGGCCCGCAGCCTGGGCGGTGTGGCCATCAACTACCTGCGGGTGCAGCAATTGTTGCGTGTCGATGACCGCACCGACGGTGATGTGAATGGCGTGCGCGTGGTCGATGCCGTCAGCGGCGAGACCCATGCCGTGCGCGCCACGGTGGTGATCAATGCGACCGGGGCCTGGGCCGACGGCCTGCGCCAGCAGCAAGGCGCCACTGCAAAAATGCGCCCGCTGCGTGGCAGCCATCTGGTGCTGCCCGCGTGGCGCCTGCCGGTGGCACAGGCCAGCAGCCTGATGCACCCGCAGGACGGGCGGCCGGTGTTTGTCTTTCCGTGGGAGGGTGCCACGCTGGTGGGCACCACCGACATCGACCACACGGGCGACCTGCAACAGGAAGCCACCATCACGCCCGCCGAGGTTGGCTACCTGATGCAGGCATTGCAGTTTCAGTTTCCGCAATTGCAGCTCACGCCCGGTGACGTGATCGCCACCTACGCCGGCGTGCGCCCGGTGGTGGATACCGGCAAGGCCGACCCGTCCAAGGAGGGGCGCGACCACGCGGTCTGGATGGAGCAGGGCCTGCTCACCGTGACCGGCGGCAAGCTGACCACGTTCCGGCTGATTGCGCTGGACGCCTTGCGGCACGTGGCGGCACGCTTGCCCCACGGGCAGGAGCCGCCCTCCAACGGCCCTCTGCTGGCACCCGCTGCGGCGCTGCCATTGCTGCGGGGTTTGAATACCCACCAGCGCCAGCGCCTGCAAGGCCACTACGGACCGCAGGCCCACGACGTCGTGGCGGCGGCACGGGGTGGTGAATTGCAGACCATCAGCGGCACCGAAACGCTATGGGTGGAGTTGCGCTGGGCAGCGCGCCATGAGGCCGTCGTGCACCTGCAAGACCTGATGCTGCGCCGCACCCGCCTGGGCCTGCTGTTGCGCGGTGGTGGTGCCGACTTATTGCCCAGCATCCGCTCCATCTGCCAGGGCGAACTCGGCTGGGATGATGCGCGCTGGGATGCCGAGCAAGCGGCCTACCGGGCGCTGTGGCAACAGCATTACAGCCCGACGCCCTGGGTGACCCCACCATTGGAGGCATGACCATGTCGGAACCCACCATCCTGTCCATCGACAACGGCACGCAAAGCGTTCGCGCCCTGCTGTTTGACCTGCGGGGCAACATCGTCGCCAAGGCGCAGGTGCATCTGGAGGCCTATTTTTCCGAGCATCCGGGTTGGGCCGAACACGACCCCGAGGACTACTGGCAGGCCGTGTGCAGCGCCTGCCAAACCCTGTGGGCGCAGAACCCCGGCGCGCGGGAAACCGTCCAAGGCGTTGCCATTACCACGCAGCGCGGCACGGTGATCAATCTGGACCGTGACGGCAAGCCTTTGCGCCCCGCTATCACCTGGCTGGACCAGCGCCGCACCGACACCGTGCCGCCCATTGGCACGCTGTGGAAATGGGCCTTCAAGCTCGCCGGTGTGCAAAGCACCATCAATTACTTCCGCGGCGAGGCCGAGGCCAACTGGCTCAAGGCGCACCAGCCCGAGGTCTGGGACCGCACCCACCATTACCTGCTGCTGTCGGGCTACCTGAATCACCGGCTGTGCGGGCGTTTTGTCGATTCTGTGGGTTCGCAGGTGGCTTACCTGCCGTTCGACTACAAGGGCCTGGCCTGGGCCAAGGCCAACGACTGGAAGTGGCAGGCCCTGGCCGTCAGGGCCGAGTGGTTGCCCGAACTGGTGGCCCCTGGCACGCGCATGGGCGCCATCACGGCAGAAGCGAGTGCGGCCACCGGCATTCCCGTGGGCACGCCGCTGATGGCCGCCGCTGCCGACAAGGCCTGCGAGGTCATAGGCGCGGGCTGCCGCGAGCCGCACATCGGCTGCCTGAGCTACGGCACCACGGCCACCATCAACACCACCAGCGCGAAGTATCTGGAGGTCACGCCTTTCATTCCGCCGTACCCGTCGGCGATACCCGGGTCCTACAGCACCGAGGTGCAGATCTTCCGCGGCTACTGGATGGTCAACTGGTTCAAGCAGCAGTTTGGCCACCATGAGCAGAACCAGTCACTGGAGACCGGGGTTGCGCCCGAGGTGTTGTTCGATGCACTGGTCAACTCCGTGCCACCCGGTTCCATGGGCCTGATGCTGCAACCCTATTGGTCACCGGGCATCAAGATCCCCGGCCCCGAGGCCAAGGGCGCCATCATCGGCTTTGGCGATGTGCACACCCGCGCCCACGTCTACCGCGCCATCCTCGAAGGCCTGGCCTACGCGTTGCGCGAGGGCAAGGAGCGCATCGAGAAGCGCAGTGGTGTGCCCATCACCGAGCTGCGCGTTTCGGGCGGTGGCTCGCAGAGCGACGCGGCCATGCAGCTCACCGCAGACATCTTCGGCCTGCCCACGTCGCGCCCGCATGTGTACGAGACCTCGGGTCTGGGCGCCGCCATCGACGCGGCGGTGGGACTGGGCCTGCACCCGGACTTTGACACCGCGGTGAAAGCCATGACGCGCATCGGGCAGACCTTCACGCCGAATCCGCAGCACCACGCCACGTACGACGCCTTGTACCGCCGTGTCTACCAGAAGATGTATGGCCGGCTGCAGCCGCTGTACCGGGCGATCCAGGCCATCACCGGCTACCCGCACCTGCCGTAGCACCCACCCAGGTGCCGTTTTGGTGCTGGTCGATCTAGTGAAATATGCCGCTAGCCCCCGTGGAATATGCATTAGTAGCTATTGTTTTTATAGCGCACAGCGGTATTTTAAAAAACCGTCAACGCCTGCGCCCTGTTGCACAGGCGGGGGCTCTGCGCGCAGGCGCGCCGCTCGCACCCTGATTCCCGCGCTCCGTCGCGCCGTCTCCCGGTTGGCCTTGACCGGGTGGGTGGTGCTCAGTATCGTCCCCGCATGACATCTTCCAACGCACCATCCGATCCGCTTCGCCCGCCCGCGCGCCGCAGCCTTTGGGCGCGCCATGGCCGCCACCTGGCGGTGGTGGGCATTGCCTCACTGGCCGGCGCGCTGGCCTTTTATCCCATCACCCGCAACTCGTTTCCCGAACTGTTGGGCGAGACCCTGCTGGTGTCGACCATCCTGCTCGGGGCCTACCTGCTGGCCGGCGCCTGGCAGCAGACCTGGGTGCCGCGCTGGGTGGCCCAGGTGCTGGCGGTGGCGGCGGCCGCCCCGCTGGGGCCGTTGATCGTGCAGCTTGTTTCGGTGCAGGGCGACCTGTACGCCTTCATGGGCTCGCGTCCGCGGGTGGTGGGGTTCTGGTGGGTCACCGTCAGTGCCGCGCTGGTTGGTTTGCTGGTCACGCTGGGCGCCCTGGTGCGGGAGCGCGACGCCCAGTCCCGGGCCCAGGCGCTGCAGTTCGCGCTGGAGCGCGAGACCCTGATGCGCCAGGCGACCGACGCGCGCCTGAACCTGCTGCAGGCGCAGATCGAGCCGCACTTCCTGCTCAACACCCTGGCCAATGTGCAGGAGCTCATCGAGAGCGGCTCGCCACGCGCGGCGCCAGTGTTCCAGAGCCTGATTGCCTACCTTCGCGCGGCACTGCCGCAGATCAACCAGAACGGCGCCACGCTCGGCAATGAGGCCGACCTGGTGCGCGCCTACCTGGAGCTGATGCTGATGCGCATGCCCGACCGCCTGCAGTTTTCGGTGGTGATGGAGCCGGCCCTGCGTGGCCTGCACTTTCCCAGCATGGCGCTGCTAACCCTGGTGGAGAATGCGGTGCACCACGGCATAGACCCCGGATGCGATGGCGGGCGCATCGACGTCGGCGCGCGCATGCAAGCGGGTCCGGACGGGCACAAGCAGTTGCAGGTGTGGGTGGCCGACACCGGCGTGGGCCTGTCCGAGTCTGCCCAGCCGGGCATAGGACTGGCCAATCTGCGTGCCCGGCTGCAGGCCGTCTTCCAGGGCCATGCGCGGCTGGAACTGAGTGAGAACCCGCCGCACGGCGTGCGCGCCGAAATCATCGTGGAAGGACTGGACTGAGATGACACCCCCCACGGCCCTGGTGGCCGATGATGAACCCCTGCTGCGCGAGCGCCTTGTGGCAATCCTGGGGCGCCTGTGGCCGGAGTTGCAGATCGTCGCCACGGCGCGCAATGGGCGCGAGGCGGTGGAGTTGTTCGACGAGCTGGAGCCGCAGATCGCCTTTCTGGATGTGCACATGCCGGGCATGAACGGCATCGAGGCGGCGCGCTGTATTGGTGCGCGCGCCGAGCTGGTGTTTGTCACCGCGCACGAGCAGTACGCGGTGGAGGCCTTTCGCCAGGAGGCCATCGACTACATCGTCAAGCCCTTTGACGAGGCGCGCCTGGCCGAGACCGTGCGCCGCCTGCGTGAACGGCTGCAATCCGCGCCCGCGCCAGCCCCGGCCGCCCTGTCCACGGCGGCGCTGGACACGCTGGCCGAACACCTGCGAGGCCAACTGGGCCGGCCCCAATACCTGCAGTGGATCAAGGCCTCGGTAGGCAGCACGGTGCGCCTGATCCCGGTGGAACAGGTGGCCTATTTCAAGTCCGACACCAAGTACACGCTGGTCGTGTGGGAGGGCGGCGAGGCCCTGATCCGCAAGACCATCCGCGAGCTGGCCGATGCGCTGGACCCGGCACGTTTTGCGCAGGTACACCGCGCGGTCATCGTCAACCTGATGCAGGTGCAGCAGTTCAACCATGGCCCGCACGACGGCGGCGAGGTGCTGATCAAGGGGCGTGGCGAGAGCCTGCCGGTGAGCCGCAGCTTTGTGCACTTGTTCCGCCAGATGTGACGGTTCGGGCTACCTGGCGGTCGCGCTGATGGTGGCCAGCCGTTTGAGTTCACCGCTTTGCTTGAGTTTTTCCAACGCGGCATCAAACCGGTCCAGGGCCTCGCGCTTGTGCATGCTTTTCGGAAAAGCCAGATGCAGCGGGTCCCGTGTCAGGGGTGTGGACAGGACGACGAATTGCGCGCGGCTGTTGCGCAGTTCCTCCTCACTGGAAACGACGCTGTCGAATCCCGCCTGTCCATTGCCGATGAAGGCTCCGTCCAGTCTTCCCGCCAGCAGCTTGCGCAGCCGCCCGGCTTGCCCTACGTCGCGGTCCACAACGAACATGCCGCTGGCAATGGCCTTGTCCACGTCGTCGCCGTAACTGGCGCCGTTGATGCCGCCGATGGTCTTGCCCTTGAGATCTTCGAGCTTTGCGTAGGGGAAGGTCTTGCCTTTGAGGGTGATGATTTGAATGTCGTCGTCGTACAGAGGGCGGGAGAAGTCAAAACTCCTGGCGCGCTCCTGGTTCAGCGACACACCGACGACCCCACCCTCGCCGCGGGCCGCCAGCTCATAGGCGCGCTTCCACGGCGATAGGCGCAGGTCGTAGTGGTCGCCTGTCAGTGCCGACGCACGTGCCAGGATGGCAGGGAGCAGACCCGCGGGTTTCCCATTCTGGGAGTAGATGACGGGGGCATAGGCGTGATCGCCCAGGACCACGAGGGTTTCTGCATGGCTTGTGCCCCATGCAGCCCACAGGGCCAGCAACCCGACCATCTTGCGCAATAGGGAAATGTCCATCATTGAGGCCTCCGAAGCCGATAGTAGGCTTCGCCGTGGGTTCCCGCAACACCGGGGCAACCGGGCTCGGCCTGCGGGTCAAACGCCTGTTCTGTCGGCGGACCCCGGTTTTGCCTTCGCTTTGCGTTACAGTGACGCAAACTCACCACTCCACCATGCCGACCTCAGGGCCCCCGATCGATCGCTTGCGCAAACTCTGGCTTCGGGTGCACTCCTTGCGGGTGGCCATCGCGCTGACGGTGGTGGCCGGGGTGATGCTGGCCTCGTTTTTGTCCTATGTCGAGCAAACGTCCGATTTGCGCGAGCAGCACATCGCCCAGATTCATACGGAGATGGACCATCTGGGTGCCTTGACCGCGTTGGCCCTGCGTGAACCCTTGTGGCAGTTTGAGGCGGAACAGGCCAACTCCATCATGGAGGCCGCCTTTGTCAATCCGGATGTGGTGTCCATTGACATCTGGGACGACAAAGGCACGCCGTTTGCCACCCGCAAGCGCACGGCGGAAGACCCCAACCTGGTGGATGCCACGACCCACGTGGTCGAGCGCAACAAGACCATGGTGGGAAAGCTCACGATCCAGATGTCTACTGCGGGCTATTTGCGCAAGGTCAACGAGGTGCGCATGCAATATGTAAAGCACGGTGCGCAGATTTCCCTGGGCGCCCTGATCGTGATTTTGTTGCTCATGCACTGGCGATTGGTGCGGCCACTCGAAGAACTGGTGGAGGCGTCCGGGCGCATCGAAAAGGGTCAGCTGGATGTCCCTATCCGGCACGTGTTCCGGGACGAGGTAGGTGCCTTGGCCGATAGTCTGGAGGCAACCCGGCTGGCGCTTTTGCATCTGATTGCCCAGCTGGAGAGTCGTAACCAGGAACTGACGGACGCCAACGAGCATCTGGAACAGCGCGTGGCCGAGCGCACGGAGTCGCTGGAGCGGACCTTGCTCACCCTGGAGCGCGCACAGGAAGAAATCATTCAGACCGAAAAGCTGGCCTCCCTGGGCCGTGTCGTGGCGGGTGTAGCCCATGAGCTCAACACACCCATAGGCAATGCACTGACGGTTGCGTCCACACTCCAGTCAGATCTGTCGGACCTGAAGACCGAGTTGGCCAGTGGCACCATGCGGCGTTCGACGATGAACCAGTTCATCGAGCGCTCGGACGAAGGCCTGGCTCTGTCGATGAGCAATTTGCAGCGGGCCGCCCATCTGATTTCCGACTTCAAGCAGGTGGCCGTGGACCAGACGAGTGACCAGCGGCGGGAATTTGACCTGGCCGAAGTCACCACCGAGATTCTCAACATGCTGCAGCCGACCCTGCGCAAATCGGGGTGTGAGGTGAAAAAGACCCTGTGTGCTGATCTGGTGTGCGACAGTTTCCCCGGGCGCTATGGGCAGGTCCTGACCAACCTGGTGATGAATGCATCGATTCATGCGTTTGAATCGGGCGCCACCGGGCGCATTTCCGTGACCATCGCTGCGGTGGATGCCGATACGGTGGAACTGGTTGTGGCCGATGACGGCGTGGGCATGGATGACGCCGTGCGGGCCCGCATCTTCGATCCCTTCTTCACCACCAAGATGGGGCGCGGCGGCACCGGTCTGGGCATGAACATCGTCCATGGCATCGTGACCCGTATCCTGGGGGGGCAAATCTCGGTGCACAGCGCGCCGGGTGAGGGCAGCCGCATCCGCGTGGTGTTTCCGCGGGTGGTGAGCGGCTAAACGCGAAGCGTTTTGGCGCTGGGCCGTCCCGAGCGAAAACAGCCCCCTCGGGGGGCAGCGATGACGCGCCAGCGCTGGGCGTGGGGGCTCTAAATCGCCAGCGGATCGACGTCCACGGCCCAGCGGATCAGGCCTTTGCCAGCCGGCTGTTGCCGGGTGGCGTGCAACACCGCTTGCCAGGCACCCAAGAATTGTTGCAGGGCGGCGCGCGACGGGCTTTCCACCAGCATCTGGGCGCGTTCGATATTGGCCACGCGCTGGATGCTCATGGGGACTGCCGGATACAGCGTGATCTGGGACAGCACCGGCGCCCAGCCGTCCCACTGGGCCATGTCGGTCTGGACGGCCAGACTGGCTGCGTTCAGAAAGCCCTGGGCGATATCCTGGCTGCGGGCTTCGGCGCGCACCAGGGCCTGGGCGGTGAACGGAGGCAGCCCGGCCTGCGCGCGCTCCTGCAACTGCGTGGCGGCAAAGGCCGGATAGTCGTGGCGCTTGAGGGCCGCGTACAAGGGGTGGGCGGGCTGAAAGGTTTGAATCCACACCTCGCTGCGCTCGCCCAAGGCGGCGTCGCGCCCGGAGCGGCCGGCCGCCTGCATCAGCAGGCTGAAGAGCCGCTCGGAGGCGCGGAAATCGCTGGAAAACAGCGCGCCATCCGGGTTGACCGCTGCCACCAGCGTGATGCGGCGAAAGTCGTGGCCCTTGGCAATCATTTGTGTGCCTACCAGCACGTCCACATCACCGGCATGCACGGCGGCCAACTGGCTTTGCAGCTCGCCCTTGAGGCGCGTGGTGTCGGCATCGATGCGGGCTACGCGCACCGGCTCGCCGTCAGGGAACTCTGCACTGGCCGTGTTGGGGCGTCGCACATCGGCCAGCAGCTCGGCCAGGTGCTCTTCCAGACGCTCGGTGCCACGCCCCAGCGGGGCGATGTCGGGGTTGCCGCAGGTCGGGCAGGCGCGCGGCACGCGTTCGGTAAAGCCGCAGTGGTGGCAACGCAGCGTGCGGTCGATCTTGTGAAAAACCCGGAAAGCACTGCAGTGTGGGCACTCGCTTTTCCAGCCGCACTCGGTGCAGTGCAACACCGGTGCATAGCCGCGCCGGTTCAAGAAGACCATGCTTTGTTCGCCACGTGCAACCCGCTCCTTGATGGCTTCGAGCAAGGGGATGGAGAACACTGCATGGCGGTGTTGGTGGTTCATGTCCACCCGGCGCACCAGCGGCAGGCCGTCGGGGGTGCCGGCAGCGGTGCGCGTGGCCTGTTGCGCCGTTGGCGTCAGGCCTGCACGGTCTGTGTCGCCTGGCGTTTGGGTGCCAATGCGGGTGGGCATGTGCAGGCGCAGGTAGCGCCCACCTTCATTGGCGGGGCGGCTGTGGTGCCAGCTCTCCAGTGAGGGCGTGGCCGAGCCCAACAACACTTTGGCACCTTCCAGACGGCCCCGGTAGACGGCCAGGTCGCGGGCGGAGTAGCGCGCGCCTTCGCTGCTTTTGTAGCTGGGGTCGTGCTCTTCGTCGACCACGATCAGACGCAGCTGAGGCAGGGACGCAAACACCGCCATGCGCGTGCCCAGCACGATGCGTGCGCTGCCGCTGTGCGCGGCCAGCCAACTGCGCAGGCGCTGCGGGTTGGTCATGCCACTGTGCAGCGACACCACGGCGTCGTCACCATAGAGCGGGGCAAAACGCGCCTTGAAGCGGGCTTCGAGCTGGGGGGTGAGATTGATCTCCGGCACCATGACCAGAGCCTGGGACTGCGCGTCGCCGGCCAGCAGCGTTTGTACACAGTGCAGATACACCTCGGTCTTGCCGCTACCCGTGGCACCGAATAGTAAAAAGGGCCCGGCCTGGGACGCGATCTGGTCAACTACCACTGCCTGTTCCGGGCTCAGGGCGGGCGGTGGGTGGCCGTGTGGTTCGCCGTCAACCGGTGGGGGCTTGGGGCTCTTGCTGCGTGCCAGGCGGCGCTGGACCTGGGTCGGCGACAGCTCCCGCAATTGCGGCGGCAATGCCGCCAAGGCCACCTCTCCGATGGAGCGTTGGTAATACTGGGCGGCAAATGTAACCAGTTGTTGCCAGTGGGCGCTCAAGGGTGCAATGCCTTCCAGCGCACCCGCCACCGCGCGGATTTTGGCCGGGTCGAACTCACCAGTGGCCTGTGCGGAATCAGCATCCCACACCACCCCCAACGTCTCACGCTGACCCAGTGGCACGCGCACCAGCGTTCCGGGAGGCAGTGCCGACTCACTTCGATAACTCAGCACCGACCCCAGCGTGGCGTGGGCCGGGGTCTGGACCAGAACACAAAGCCAGTGGGTCATAGGCAAAAAGCCACTTGAGTCGAATTATTGATGTTGACTTGCGAAAGTGACGCTAAGTACTTGATTTAAATGGACTTTGAGTTGAACTCAGTGTTTCTGTGGATAACTTTGTTGATATCTTGTCTTGGGGGCCGCCAAAGCCTTGAAAATCAAGGCTTTGGCTGGAATGCCCAGAAAAAAAGCAAAGTTCGAAATCCTTATGAATCAACAGCTTACGAGCGCTATGGGATTCATAGCGCCTATCCCTCTCACGGAGGCGCTGACGCAAGCAGCTTCCCTGTTTTTGTGCATAAGTGAAGCGCGCCGCGACAAATTCAGGTCTAAAAAGTGCTAGGCGTTCAGGCCCGCATGGCGCGGGAATGGCTGTGCACGGCCTCGACCAGCGCGGCCACGTGGTCGGGCGGTGTGTACTGGCTGATGCCGTGGCCCAGGTTGAAAATGTGGGTGGGGCCGGTGCCCGTACCCTGGTAGGGCTTGCCAAAGCTGTCCAGCACGCGGGCCACTTCCGTGGCGATGTGTGCGGGTGGGGCAAACAGCACATTGGGGTCGATGTTGCCTTGCAGTGCCTTGCCTGGACCGTTCTCGACGCCGCCCACCAACGCGCGGGCCTTGCCCAGGTTCACGGTCCAGTCCAGACCCAGCACCTCGCAGTCCAGCGCCGCCATCTCCTGCAACCACAGGCCGCCACCCTTGGTGAACACGATGCGCGGAATGCGGATGGTGTTGCCGGCGGCATCGGTGTGGGTCTTTTTGAGCTGGGCCAGCACGCGCGCGGTGTAGGCCAGGCTGAACTCCTGGAAGGCGCCATCGGCCAGCACGCCGCCCCAGCTGTCAAAAATCATCACGGCCTGGGCGCCCGCGTCAATTTGGGCGTTCAGGTAGGTGGCCACGGAGTCGGCATTGATGGCCAGAATGCGGTGCATCAGGTCCGGTCGGCTGTACAGCATGGTCTTGATCAGCCGGTAGTCGCTGGAACCCGCGCCTTCGACCATGTAACAGGCCAGTGTCCAAGGGCTGCCGGAGAAGCCGATCAACGGCACGCGGGCCTTTCCATTGGGCAGCGTCAACGCTTTGCGGATGCTGGACACGGCGTCAAACACGTAACGCAGTTTGTCCATGTCCGGCACGGCCAGTGCGTCCACGGCGGCTTCGTCGCGCACCGGGGTGGCAAAGCGCGGGCCTTCCCCTGCGCCAAAGCTCAATCCCAAGCCCATCGCATCGGGCACGGTGAGGATGTCGCTGAACAGGATGGCGGCGTCCAGCGGGTAGCGGTCGAGTGGCTGCAGCGTGACCTCGGTGGCGTATTCGACATTGGTGGCCAGCCCCATGAAACTGTTGCCGGCCTTGACCCTGGTCGCGACGTATTCGGGCAAATAGCGACCGGCCTGGCGCATCAGCCACATCGGTGTGTGGTCGGTCGCCTGGCGCAGGCAGGCCTGCAGGAAAGACGGGTTGTGGTGGTTGGCGAAAGTGGCGTCTTGGGCAGCAGGCGTGCCAGGGGTGGTGTGCGGTGCGTTCATGCCCCTATTGTCGCAGCAGACGCAGTGGGTAAGCGTGGGGGCTGGTTTCACCGCCGGGCCGTCCCAAGGGGAAACGCGGCCCCCTCGGGGGGGCAGCGTAGTACACGCAGTGACAAGCGTGGGGGCTATCTTTTTCGGCGGTGCTCCACCATCAGGCATTGGTCCTGCACCACCCGCAGCCCGGCGGCGCGGGCCTGGTCGGCCGCGCTGGCATGGGTGATGCCCATTTGCAGCCAGATGGCTTTGGCCCCGATGGCAATGGCGTCAGTGACCACCGGGGGCACGTCTTCGCTGTTGCGAAACACGTTGACCAGTTCGATGGTGTGGTGGTGTGCAGCTTCTGCCAGGCTAGGGTAGGCGATTTCGCCCAGGATGCTGCTGGCATGGGGGTTGATGGGCACGATCTTCCAGCCGTGGGCCTGCATGTACTGGGCCACCCGGTAGCTGTCGCGGTGTGTCTTGGGGGAAAGCCCGACCACGGCGACCGTGCGGCAATGCGCCAGGATGAAGTCGGCGTCGGTTTGGGCCTTGGAATCAGGGGGCATGGGCAATTCAATGGAGGCTGTGTTGCAAAGCTAAAGCTTGGCAATGGCTGCGCGCACTTCCCCAGCATCGAGGATTTCCGAAAACACCACCGGTGGCTTGCCGGCCTGGTGCAGCACGTAGACCGGCACGCCGCTGCGTCCGAGCTGCTCAAGCGCCAGGGTGATGGCCGGATCGCGGCGCGTCCAGTCGGCGCGCAGCAGCGTCACCTGGTGGGCGCGCATGTCGGCCAGCACGTCGGCATTGCCCAGTGTGGTTTTCTTGTTGTATTGGCAGGTGATGCACCAGGCTGCGGTGAAGTCGACGAACACCGGATGGCCCGCGGCCAGCTCAGCCTCGACCCGGCCCGGGGCCCAGGCCTGCCAGGCAGCTGCCGAGCCGGTCGGTGCGCCCGAGGTGGTGGCTGTCAGGGCAGCATCATCGATGCGTGTGACCAATGGACCGATAGCCCCCGTCAAACCTGCCAATGCAGCTATCGAAACAATAGCAAATGCGGTGCGACTGGTACCGGTCAGGTTCAGCGACCAGACCACCAGGCTCAGTGTCAGTAGCAGCGCCAGCAGGGCGCCGGCCCCATCCACACCACTCAAGTGGCCCAGCACCCAGACCAGCCAGACCACCGTGGCCAGCATCGGGAAGGCCATGAAGCGCCGCATGGTGTCCATCCAGGCGCCGGGGCGGGGCAACCAGTTGCCGACCGCGGGTACCCAGGCGGCGGCCAGAAACGGCAGCGCCAGACCCAAGCCCAATGCCGCAAAGATGCCCAGCGCCTGCGCGGCTGGCAAGCTGATGGCATACCCCAGCGACGCGCCCATGAACGGGGCCGTGCAGGGCGAGGCAATGGCCACCGCCAGCATGCCGGACAGAAAAGCATCCACCACCGGGTGGCGGGCTTGCATGGACGCCAGGCGGTGCGGCAGCACGCTGCCGATTTCAAACACCCCCGCCAGGTTCAGGCCCAGCAGCGTGAACAAGGTGGCCAGCACGGCGACCACGGCCGGCGATTGCAGCTGGAAGCCCCAACCCAGTTGCTCACCACTGGCGCGCAGGCCCAGCATCAGGCCACCCAGCGCCACAAAGGACAGCACCACGCCCAGCGTGTAGGCCAGTCCCTGGGCGCGTTGCGACCCGCGGCTGTGCTCGCTGTGGCGGGCAAAGCCCAGCACCTTGATGGCGAGTACCGGCAGCACGCAGGGCATCAGGTTCAGGATCAGGCCGCCCAGCACTGCGGCGACCAGGGCCAGGGCCCAGGCGCTCCAGCCGTTGTTGGCATTGGACACAGCCGGGACGCTGGCCGCGACGGCGCCGGTTTGGACTACTTGCGGTGCGCCGGAGGCACCCAGAGCGGGCCAGGCGCCGCTGATAGCGGCCACGGTGCGCAGGCTCTGTGTGCCCAAGGCCAGCACCACGGGCAGCGTATCCGGCGCCGTTTCGCGTTGGACGGACAGCGGAAAGTGCCCTGTCCACACACCGTTGTTCCAGGCCTGGGTCCCCAGCTTGGGTGCTGTGGCATTGCTGGCTACGGAATCTGCGGTTTGCGGCGAACTGACGGGCTCGGTCACGTTGGGGGTCTCCGGGAACGCCTGCAGTGCGCGCCCGTTCCAGTTGGCAGGCAGACCGTTGACCGTCAGGACCAAGGCGTCGCCCGAGACCACGGCCTGGGCAGACCCGCTCAGGGGCAGGGGGCTGGCGGCGCGGGCGGCGTCAAAGTCTGCACCATGGGATGCGGTGGAACCCTGCACCGGCACACTCAGGGCGAAGTTGCCTTCTTGCGGGATGCACTCCTGGCGGCAGACCAGCCACGATGCGGTCAGGCGGATGTCCAGTGCGCCACTGGCCGGGGGTTGAAAGGACTTGTCGATGGTCAGGGGCACCGGCAACAGGACTGTGCCGTCAAACCCGTAGTTGGCCAGGTTGCCGATGGCAATGCGATGCGGTGTGGGCCAGGCGATGTCACCGGCCACCACACCCGTTGGCAGGGTCCATTGCAGAATGGTTGGCAGGCCGGAGTCACCGGGATTCTTCCAGTAGGTGTGCCACTGCGGCTGGTGCCGAATTTGTAGGCCCAGCCACACCGTCTTGCCGGCACCAACGCCATCGGGCGCATGGGCTACCAGCTCGGCGCGGACCTGGTCGGTCTGCACGACTGCCGTCACAGCGCCGTTGGGGGCGGAATTCTTTGAAAGAATCTGGGCGCTAGCCCCCGTCAATATTGCACATGTTGCTATTAGAAAGCTAGCAATTCGCAGGGGGATGGAATGCATATGCAGGGCGGTCTGCTGGCGCCGTGGGGTCTGGAGTGCGTGGGTCATTACAAATTGTGAGCCGGTGGCTCCCTAAAAGTTCCGCCGCGGCGCGTTCCGCGGCAGGCGAAGGCCCGATTGTGGCACCGTGCGCCGGGTGGGTAGGCGCGCTATTGCAGGTCCAGCGCACCCTGTGTAAACACGGCCGGCAACTTCTTGGGCGCGTGGATGCGCAATTGCTTGTTCACGTTCTCCTGGCCAAACACCACCTCGATGTCGGACACGGCAACGCCAAACTGCGGCGCCAGAAAGCGCACCATGTAGTCTGTGGCTTTGCCATCCTTGGGCTTGGCGGTGACACTGACCTTGAGCTGCGTGCCCTTGGGCTTGCCAATGGCGTCTTTCGAAGCCGACGGCTTGCCCAGAATGTTGACGATCAGGGTGTCGCCATCCCAGGCAAAGAAGGAGTCACCGGTGGCGTTGCGGGGGCGGGATGCGGGCATGGGCGCATGATACTGTGCGTTTTTTTGGCGGATCACGTTACCATGGCCCCCTCCAAGCCACGTACTCTTGCACCATGACTGATGCCCCCTCCGCTGTCCCCGCGCCAGCCCTGGCCCGCTCACGCTACTGGGCGGACTGGAGCACGCACGACTTCGCGCAATGCAAGGCCGCTGGCCAGCTGGAGCAGACCATCGCGGTGCTGCCGGTGGCCGCCACCGAACAGCATGGACCCCACCTGCCGCTGCGGGTCGACAGTGCACTGGTGGACGGCGTGGTGACGGCATCACTGGCGCACCTGGGCGCCCACGTACCTGCCTTGTTCTTGCCGACGCAGGCCGTTGGCCTGAGCCCGGAGCACGCGCGCTTTGCCGGCACGCTCACGCTCAAGGCGGAAACCACGATCCGCCTGTGGACCGATATCGCCGAGAGCGTGGCGGCCAGCGGTGTGAAGAAACTCGTGTTGCTCAATTCCCACGGCGGGCAGGTCGGGGTGATGGACATCGTGGCCCGCGATCTGCGTGCCCGCCTGGGGATGCTGGTCTACAGCGTCAACTGGTTTGGCCTGCCCCTGGTGGGCCCGCAGGGCGAGGATGTGAACGCCCTGTTTAGCGCCCATGAGCATCGCTTCGGCATCCACGCCGGGGAGATTGAAACCTCCATGATGCTGGCGCTGGCACCCGAGCTGGTGGACATGGCCCGGGCCCGGAATTTCACCTCCACGTCCGAGGACCGGGCCGCGCGGTTTGCCATCCTGGGCAATGGCAAGAGCGCCAAGCTGGGCTGGCAAATGCAGGACTACAACCCATCGGGTGCCGCAGGCAACGCCGCTGCCGCCACCGCGGACAAAGGACGGGCGGTGCTGGATGCCAGCGGGCGCGCTCTGGCGCGGTTGCTGGAAGAGCTGCACCAGTTGCCACTGACCACACTGTCGGACCAGGTGGCCTAGTCGGGTCGACAGCATCCATGCGTCCGCTGTCTAACCCAGTGCTCGCCCGGCTGGACCCGTTGGTCAGCTGGTTTGCACCCGCGAGCGATGCCATGGACCAGCGCTTGCGCGGCCCCAGCCGGATGCTGGTCTACGTCTGCCTGATCAATCTGCTGTTCTGTCTGCTGTATGCGCTGACATCGCTGTTCGTCGGTTTCTATACCGGAGCCCTGCTGATGAGCACCGGTATTGCACTGTTGTTTGCCAACCTGTTTTACTTTCGCTCCAGCGGGCGCTTGCGCCTGAGTGTCAATTTGTACATGGCCAATTGTGCGTTTGTGGCCATCTTGGGGTGCAGTTTTTTCTCCGGCGGCCTGTACTCACCGGTCATGCCGTGGTTCGTTCTGGTTCCGGTGGTGGCCGTGCTGCTGCTGGGCTACAGCCTGGACGCATTTCTCTGGATGGCCGTGTGCATTGCGATTCCCTTGGCCTATGGCGTGGCTGCGCTGCAGGGATACCAGTTTCCGGTGTTGTACTGGCTGGACCAGGAGACTGCCTTCCGGATGATCTGCATGGGTGGGCTGGTGGCCGTGTTATTCCTGTTTGCACTGACCTTTGACCACAACAGCAACGTTGCCATGGAGCAGGTGCTGGAAAGCCGCAGGGAGCTGGAACGTCTGGCCAGGATCCAGGAGCGCGTGGCGGAGCGCTCGCGCATCCTGCGCAACATGCACGATGGCGTGGGCGCGCACATCAGTTCGGCGATTCGCCAGTTGCAGGCGGCGGGTAACAACGGCGACTCTGCGGTGCGTGCCGAGGTGCTGCAGACGCTGCGCGATGGGATGGACCATCTCAAACTGTCGATTGACGCCATTAACCTGGTGCCCGGTGACGTGACAGCGTTGCTGGCCAATATGCGCTACCGCCTGGGCCCCCGGTTTGCCGCCATGGGTATTGAAATGCAGTGGGACGTGGAGCTGCTGCCGATCAGCCAGAGCCTGGATGCCAGCGCCATGAGCGAGCTGCAGTTCATGCTGTTTGAAGCGATGTCGAACGTGTTGCAACACAGCCACGCCCATGTGCTGCGCATCGAGGGGCACACCGCTACCCGTGGCGTAGTCGCCCTGGCAACCGCAGACGCCATGGGAATGAACCATATTTTCGTGCGCGTGATTGACGATGGCTGCGGCTTTGACCCTTTGGTCGGCACTCGCAATGGACTGGGCGCGATGCGTGAGCGTGCGGCGTCCATTGGTGCCCAATTGAGTGTTGCCAGCAAACCCGGGCGCACGGTCGTCGAGATCAAGCTGCCGGGCTAGCCGGCCGGTCGGCGGGCTTACGAGTAAGTGATCCACGGCGCATATTCTTCGCCGTCCAGATGGGCCAGGGAGTTGAAGGTCAGCAGCAGGTGGCGCTTGGGCGTGAATAGAAATTCGGTCACTGCGCTGTTGCGGATCTGCATGTTGAGCTGAATGGTCTTCTCGGGCAACGTGCCCAGAATGTGCCCGATCGCCGTGGAGATCGGCCCGCCACTGCTGACGATGAGTACGTTGCCTGTGTGCTGCTTGCGCACATGGTCCAGCGCGGCAGTGACGCCGTGCACAAAGTCGTTGTAGCTGGGCATGCCCTTGGGGCTGACGACGCCGTTCATCCACTGGGTCAGGCCGTCGCGTAGCAGCCGGAAGTGGAACTTGTACATCTCCGGCGTGTCGGTCGGCGCCAGTGGGTCCGGGTGGATGGCTGCGATCACCGCCGCGCTGTCGAACTCGTCCAGGCCGGGCATCAGCGTGGGCTGCAGGTCCAGGCCCGCGCCTTGCGCGATGCCGTCCCAGGTTTGCCGGTGGCGCTTCAGCGTGCCGGTCAGCACCGCCTCAAACTGCGTGCCCTTGGCGGCAAAGTACTCGCCCAGTCGCACACTCTGGCGGTGGCCGAGTTCGCTCAGCTTGTCATAGTCCGCAGCGCCAAACGAAGCCTGCCCGTGTCGTACCAGATATAGATTTCCCATGGGCAGAATCTAAGGCAAGCATTCGGAGCGCCATGTCGTCGCGGCGACACGTGCCTGCGCTACTCGACCCGCCCAATGGAAAAGTTGGTCAGCTCCTGATCGGCCCTTGGCGAATGCGCACGGCCTTTGTTTTTTGTTTGGTAGGCCTCAGTGGCTTCCTGGCCGCACCAGGGCAGGATGATGCTGGGTTTGGTCGGGTGCTCGGGCAGGTAGGCCGTCAGGTTGTACACCGTGCCATGGATGGCCATCCAGCAATCTTCGGCGCTTGCGTGGCGGGCCACTTGTGCCAGAGAGATGCCGTGGGCTTTTTCCACAATCGGCAGCTTTGGCGCGGGCTGCGCCAGCCAGGCCATAACCGCCAGCGCAACAAGCGCCAACCAGAAAAGACCGGTGCCAATGAAGAAAAGCCTTCGCATCATCGAAAGTCAAACCGTTCAAAATGAATGTGTTGCGTGGGCACGCCACGCTGGCGCAACACGGCCACTGCAGCGTTGATCAGCCCAACCGGGCCGCACAGGTAGCAGTTGCAGTGGTTCAAATCTTCGGCGGTGGGCAAAAGGGCGGGCAGATCAGGCAAGCCGTCGCCACACGCCACCAACTGCAGGCTGATCTGGGGCTGATGGGTGGCCAGTTCACCCAGTTCATGCAGGTAAGCAGCGTCTGCCTCATTGCGGTACAGGTACATCAGCCGCACAGCCTGAGTCAATGGACCGCTGCGCAACATGGCCAGAAATGGCGTGATGCCAATGCCCCCGGCGAGCCACAGGCTCGGGCCATCAACGCTTGCGCGCATGAATTCACCAAATGGCCCCTGCACCCGCACGGCAGCGCCAGGCGGGACAGATTGAATATGCCGGGTGCAATCGCCCAGTGCCTTGATGCCCAGCGACAAGTGGCCATCCGGGGTGATGGCACTGAGGGTATAGGGATGGTATTCACCACACCCCTGAAAACCAGGTCCCTTGAAAAACGCCACGACCACAAATTGCCCCGGCTGCGCGGTGATAGACCGGGCCAGTGGCCGCAGCGACACTTCGACCAGGTCTTGCGTCTGGCGTGTCACCTGGTTGACCACATAGGGCTGGGCCGCCAGCCCGTAGTCGGCGCGGAACAAGCGCCACAGCAAGAAAAACAGGGCCAGCAGCGGGGCCAGGATGAGGGGGGCCTCCAAACCCAACAGCACCAGATGGGCGCCACCCAGCACCACTGACAGCGTCAGTAAATGATGTAACTTGCGCCAGGTGGCGTAAACCAGCCTGGGCGACAGCGACACCATCAAACCCGCCATCATGCACACCAGCGAGCCCCAGCCCAGCCACACCGGCCAGCCTTGCTGCCAGGGATCAAGGGCTGACCAGGCCTGCGCGGCAGACTCCTGCCACGCATCGGCCGCCAGGGCCAGCGGATGCAGCAGCAAAAACAGATACGCCACTATGCCGAGGCGGTGATGCCAGAGGTACATGGGCTCCAGGCCGCCCAGTTTGGAGGCCAGCCAGGGCTCCCGGATCATGAGCAACAGGCTGGCCAGCAGCAGGCCAGAGCCGATCCAGCCCGTGACGATGGCCATGCTGCGCCAGACGCTGAGCTCCTGCGGGAAAGCCCAGCCCACCAGTGTGCCCACCAGCACCACCGTGATCAGGTGAATGGGATAGGGGTGCAGCCAACGAAAGGCGGTCATGACATCACGCGGTGTGGCTATCGGCGCACATTGTCCGCCGACAAATGCGCGCAGAAATCGCGGCTCTTCAGGCGCAGAGGCCGCCCTTGCGCCTCGGCACGTGCCAGCATCAGTTGGTGGTGCTCAACCTGGTAGGCCCGGCAGGCCTCAAGAGTCTTGAGGCTGCGGATCTTGGCCTGGTGCTCAAGGCGCTCCTGCTGTGACATGAGATGCCAGCCACTGGTGTTGACTTCGCTGGCGCGCAAGGGGCCGCGCGCCAAAGCTGTGGCGCTCATCACCAGCATCCACACCATCAGTAAGCACTGTGCTGATTTCATTTTCATACACACCTTTCGTCAACGAGCAGATGTTTCAGTGATTGTGGCGCCAACGATCAGCAAAGAACTACGAATGCATCAGCTTTGTGCATGAAAGCATGTTGGAAAGCACACTTTGAGTTGCCCCACCCAGCACGGCGACAATGAACCCATGATTGCTGTGTATGACCTTCTGGCCCTGGGCGCTGCGGCGTGCTGGGCAACCGGCAGCCTGCTGGCGGTCACGCCGGTGCGCCACCTCGGCGCCTTTGCCTTCACGCGCTGGCGCATGCTGCTGGTGGCGGCCATGCTGTGGTCCGTCGTCGCAGCGACCGGCAGTTGGCACAGCCTTTCCTCCGACACTTCGCTGACCCTGGCGGTCAGCGGTCTGGTCGGCATCTTCATCGGCGACACGGCGCTGTTTGCCGCGGTGCAGCGGCTGGGGCCGCGCCGCGCCAGCGTGCTGTTTGCCACGCACGCGGCCTTCAGCGCGGCGCTGGGTTTTGCCCTGTTGGGCGAACGCATGGGTTTGCAGGCCGCACTGGGCGGCGCGCTGACCATGGCCGGTGTGATGAGCGCCATCGTGTTGGGCCGGCACAAGGAAGAGGCCCACGCCTGGGAGTCCGACCACGGCTCGCTGCGTCTGGGTGTGACGCTGGGACTGGTGGCCGCCATGGGCCAGGCCGCCAGCACGCTGATTGCCAAGCCCGTCATGTCCGCACACGCGGGCGCGCTGGCAGTGGACCCGGTTGCGGCCTCGGCCGTGCGCGTGTCGGTGGCCTGTCTGGCGCACTACGTGTTGCTGTGGCTAGGCGTGGGTGCCGCCCGGGCGCACCAGCCGCCCAACCGGCGAATCTTGCTGCAAACCGCGCTCAACGGTTTTGTGGGCATGGGGCTGGGCATGACCTTTATCCTGATGGCGCTGCAGAAGGGCGATGTGGGCACGGTTGCCATTCTGTCGTCGGTGTCACCGGTGCTGGTGCTGCCACTGCTGTGGTGGCAACTGGGCCGCGCACCGGCCTGGGGGGCCTGGCTGGGCGCGGGCCTCACCGTGTCCGGCACGGCGATGATTCTGCTGCGCTAACCTTCGCCGTTAACGCATCTCGAACGCTTCCTGGTGGAAGCGGGGCCGAGCACCCAGGGCGCGCAGACCCTCTCGCAACGCGTTTGCCAGTCCGCTGGGGCCGCAGAACCAGATCTCGGCTTTCCCGGCGCCTTGCAGCGCTGTCGCCTTCAGCGCGTTGCCTTGGCGGGCACCATGGATGTGCAGTTGCACGCCCGGCAGCGTGGCGCATAGGGACTGTAGACGCGGCACAAAGGCGTCGCCGTCCTGGTCGCGGGTGCAGTAGTGCAGGTCGGCTGCGGGTGCCTGGTCAGGCTGGGCCTGCAGCGACTCCAGCCACGCCAGGAACGGTGTCACGCCGATGCCGCCGGCAATCCAGATCTGGCGCGCCCTGGGGTTGCGGCGTTCCAGGTCGAAGCGGCCATAGGGTCCTTCCACGCGCACGGTCTGCCCGGGGTGCAGGCGCTGCGCCAGCGCACCGGTGTAGTCGCCCAGCGCCTTGATCTGGAACGTGACCGTGTTGTCACCGTGGTTGGCACTGGCTATGGTGAAAGGGTGGGCGCCTTCACGGTCGTCAAATGTCACAAACGCAAACTGGCCCGCCTGGTGTCCGCGCCAGCCGCGCTCCAACTGGCAGCGCACGGTGGTGACATCGCTGGACGGTTGCTCTATGGCGACGATCCGCCCCGTGGCCTCCCGGCCGCGGCCAATGCTGCCCAGCAGCGAGTGGATGGCGCCGTACACACCCACCACCAGCAGCACTGCCAGCAAGGCACCGGCGGGTTGCTGCCAGTAGCCGGTTGGCGCCAGCAGGGCGGCATGCAGGGCCAGCATCAGGTACAGCACCGGCATGGCCTTGTGCAGCACGCGCCAGGTGCGGTACGGAAACTTCTTCCACAGCGTGATCACCAGCATGGCCAGCACGGCGTAGATGGCCCATTCGCCCATGTCCTTGGCCAGGTCACGCAGCACTTCCAGAAAGCCGGTGAACTGCTCCTTGGGCACGCGACCTTCGCGGCCAATCAGGGACTTCAGGATGTCGCCGGACATCTCGATCAGCCAGTGCAGCGCGGCAAACACAACGGCCAGGATGCCGGCCCACTTGTGCGTGCGGTAGACCCGGTCCATGCCGCCCAGTGGCGACTCCAGCCAGGCTGGGCGTGTGGCGAGCAGCATCACCAAGGACATCAGGGCAATCGACAGGAAGCCGCTCAAGGTCAAGAGCTGCTGGCGGGCCAGCCACCACGGGTGGGTGCCGGCGGGCGCCACCGCCTGCACCAGGTCCCAGCCCCAGGCCAGGCCGACGATGCCCAGCAGCAGCGTGATCAGTGTCTTCATGGTTTCGCGGCCTTGGGTGGCATGTCGTCACGGCAACGGCGCTCGTTGCAACTGGCCGACGGGCGCTGGCGGCTGTCCGCGCCGTCTTGTGCCTGTCGGCGGGCACCGCGCTCCAGAATGGCGCCCGTCTGCGGATGCACATCCAGCCGCACGCGTGCGCCCTGCTGGTCGGTGGCGCGCACCTCGTAGGTGCCATGTTCGCGCTCGATCTTTTCGATGTTGCGGTAGCCGGCCGCTTCCAGCTTGGCGTAGATCTGCGGGATGGGCAGCCACGGCTGTTCGGTGGTGGCAGCTGTCTTGCGGTCACTGGCCCTGGCGGGCAGGGTGACGGCCATGGCGGTGAGCAGCGTGCCAACGATGGCCAGCATGGAGAGGGTGAGGGGAATGCGTTTCATGGCGGGGTCCTCCGGGTTATTCGTCGTAGTAGCCGAGTTCGGCCTGGGTGTGGCAGGCCGTGCAGTTGGCCTTGGTGCGCACGTCCTTGTGTTTCCACTCCCAGTCGGGCACCTTGCGGTGCTCGCGGGTCCACTTGGGCAGTTCGGTGATGCGCAGTGGTGCGTTGGTGGCCGAGACGCCGCGCAGCAGTTTGGCGCCATAGCGTTGGCCGCCCTGGTCGCCGGCATTGGCCACCAGGTAGGCGGTGATCTCGGCCGCCAGTTTGGGGTCGACCGTGGCGTCGTCACCAAAGTGGTCCTTCAGGTTGCCCATCATGCGGGTCCACGAGCTGGCGGGCAGCATGGACGGGGCAAACGGCAGGTGGCAGCTGCCGCACTCTTCCTTGACCACGGTGTTGGCCACCGGTGCAAAGAAATGGTTGCCGCCGGCCTGGGCGCGGCCCAGGACGAGTGCCGAGAAGCCCAGCACCAGAAGGCCGAGGACGATAGGGCGATAGGGGATATTCATGGCAGACTCCTTGTGGTTCATAGCGGGTTATTGACTCAGCATGAAGCTCAGCCAGTCGCCCTTTTCCTGGGGCGTGCAGACGCGGCCCAGTACTTCGGTGCAGTTGCGCTTGAACCATTTCTCCACCTTGGCAGGGTCGGTGTAGCGCGACGCGGTCACCGAGGCGGCCATGGCGTCAATGGATTTGCCAGCGGGAGTTTTGCCGGTGCCGCGCGGGTCCTTGCCGTGGCAAGAGGTACAGGCGGGGGTGTCGGGCTTGCCACCGGTGAAGTTTTGGGTGTGCAGGGTCTTGCCGCGCTCGGCCGAGAACCCGGCAAAGCCTGGGGTTTCCGCCTTGGCGGCGCTGGCGTATTGGGCAAGTTGGTCTTCGCGCACACCGGCTTGGGCTGCGCCAGTAAACAGGATGGCGGCACAGGCCAGGAGTGCGGGGATGGTGCGGGTGGTTCGGGTCAATGGCATGGAGGGCTCCTAAAAACAGTGAATATGGGAGCGACTATGCTTGGGATGAACTGAACAGAAAGTGAACTCCGCGTTCATCTGCCGTTCAGGTTCGCGGGGCTATCAACGGGGCCTGGAACCCGCTGTCATTTATGCACCGCGCACGGTCCGGAACCGGACTCTGATGCGGATCAGCGTGTCAATTGGTGCATGGTTGGTGCGGCCATTGAGCAGCTGCTCAGTCGTCGTCCCGCCCACCGCCTTCTCTGCCGTTGCGGCCTTTGATATCGTGCTCGTCCGCGCTGCGGTGGCACTCCACACAATTGTCAAACTGGCGTATGCCCTCTTCAACGTGCTCACGCCGGATGTTGGTCGGCGTGTGCTCATGGCATCCATAACAGGTATAGCGGCTGTAGTCATTGCGCACATGGCAGGTCACACAGGGGGCGGTGTGGTCGCGGTCCAGCGCAAAGTATTTGTCGTGCTCAAAGGTGGCGGGTGTCCACTTCTGTTGGGTGTGGCACTGGGCACAGTTGCCGGTGATTTGCTTGTGCAGCGCATCAGCCGGTGATTTGTGGCAACTCTGGCATTGGTTGCTGGTTTCTTTCTTGAGCAACGCGTGGTCGAAATAGCCTTTCAAATGGTAGCGTTTCACCCCCGCATGGTCGCTGTGGCAGGCCACACAGTCCTGGCTGATCAACTCCTGGTGAAAGGGTGTGGACGTCAGTGGCTTTGCAACTGGCGCGCCCTTGGTCGTCAAACGGCCAATGTCAGCGCTCTTGTGACAGCTCACACACTTTGGCGAAGCAACTCCGGTAAATGACACATGGCAGGCAAAGCAATCCGTATCGAGCTGTTTGTGGCCAGGAATCAGCTTGCCCGGGCCAACCATCAGGTGCGGGTACGCAAAGGTCAGAACGGCCAGCACCAACAGGTTGATGGCCAAAATGATTTTCAAAGTGCGGCTCATACCCAGCCCCAGAACAAAAAGATGCTGAAGATGTGGCCCAGCGCCAGTGCGGCAAACACGATGAAGATGGGGATGTGCACCTTGCGCCACTGCGCCATGGCACCCAGCGCGACAGAGTCCCAAAACACGGCCTGTTCAACCTCGCTCTTGGACATGCCGCGCAGCTGGAAACGTTCGCGCTCGCCTTGCACATGCTGGCGCGACTGTTTCAACAGCATCTTGCCGACCATGCCGCTGATCACGTTTACCCCCATGGCGACGGTGGCTAGCCAAGGCAGGATGGCATTGAAGTGAATGCCAGCGTGGATCAGCACCATCAACGAGCCCAGCCAAGTGCCAAACTCATGCATTTTGAGCAGAGACTTGGGGTCGCCATTGGTGACCCACTTTCGCTTGCGCGCCGAGTAATAGAGCGAGCCGATGATCAGCAGCGTGCCCGGTATTCCCAGATAGCGCCCGACCCAGACCAGGTTCAGGCGGTGCAAGGCATAGTCGCCCGCCAGGGTGGCCGCAGCCAATAGGCCCAGCAGCAGGGTAAAGGGCAACACATGTTCGCGCCACAGTGAGCTTTTCATTTATGCCTCCAGGGTGACCGCAGTCTTTGGCGTGCTGACGCACAACAGGCAACTGCCCGGCTCGGGATCGAAGTCTGGTGCTTGCGTGTAGGCCACTTCGCCTGTGCGTATGCTGGTCTGACAACTTCCACAGCCACCCGCCCTGCACCCGGAACTGACCACAATGCCAAGGCCTTCCGCAAAGTCCAGTAGTGAGCCCATGCCAGGTTTCCAGACTTCTTGTTTGCCTGACTTGGCAAAGGTGACCAAAACCGCCGCATCCCTGTCGTCGCCCGTGGCTGACGCCCGCGCGGCCGATGCAGAATTCTTGCGCGGGATGGACGCCGGGCCAAACGCCTCAAAGTGAATCCGTGCATCCGGAACCCCCCAGTCCTCCAATGCAGGTACCAGGCTCTGCAGCATCGGCGTGGGGCCGCAAAGATAGAAGTGGTAGGGCTTGAGCGGCAAAAGGAGACGCAGCAATGCGACGTCCACACGACTGTGGTGGAGCGCAGTCGGTGAATGCCCCGTGCCCAAGTCACCGATTTGGGGGTCGCTCAAGCACAGATGCAGGTGAAAATTCGGATACTGCGAGGCCAGGTCTTGCAACTGGGTTTGCATCACCAGCTCTGAGCGGTTGCGTGCACCGTAAAACAGCCACACCTCGCGCCCGGGTTGCTCCTTCAGACTCCAGTTCAGCATGCTCAGCATGGGCGTGATACCGATGCCGCCGCCAATCAAGACCACCGGTGCGTCGCTGCGGTCGATATGGAAATGGCCGGCAGGAGCGCGCACCTGCAACTGGCTGCCAATCTTGATTTGGTCATGCAAGTAGTTCGATGAAGCGCCTGCGGCAAAGCTGCTTCCGGCGGGCGCCGGTGCGCGCTTGACGGAAATGCGGTAGTGGGTGGGCTGGGGCGCGTCGGACAGCGAGTAGCAACGTATGACGGATTGGGTTTTACCCAATGCAGTAGGTACGTCCAGCGCAAAGGTGAGAAACTGGCCTGGCAAAAACGGAGGGAGTGGTTTGCCGTCCTGCGGGACAAGATAAAACGAGCAGACTTGTTCGGCAAGGTCTTCCAGCGCTTTGCGTTCGACTTGAAATGTGCGATAGCCAGCCCATGCGGCAGTGGTAGGTTGTATCACCTCTGGATCAGCTTGCGGGTCCACAACAATTTCGAACTCTGAGGCCGCATGGCGCAGCGCTTGGTACGACTGCCAGTGGCGCCAAAACCCGATGCACAAATAGACCACAACTTGAAGCAGAACTCCGCCGGCAATCCAAAGTAACAGGTAAAGCGATGTCATAGATGAGTCAAGCTCAGGTTGCGCCAGGAAGGCATTTTTTGGAACATCGGCGGATGGGTTGGTAGGTCCCGATCAGTGCCCAGAAAAAGGAACATTCATGTCCTTCGGGTCATCAAAGTGTGCCTCGACATCGCTGGGCAGCATTTGAATAGTGGCGCGCAAACCAGGCACGGCACCCATCAACGCCTGTTCGACATTGCTGCGGAGCTTTGCGGCACGACCCAGCGTCCAATTGGACGGCATGTGCATATGCAAGTCCACGAACCTGCGTTGACCCGAACGTCGCGTGATGACATGGTCAAAGCGAATGGTTTGTTGGTCAAAGGAATCGAGCGTTTTCTGGATTTCCCTGAGAACGTCGGGCTCAACGGCCTCATCCATCAGCCCTTGCGACGATCGCCACACCAGGTGACCACCTTCCCAGAGAATGTTCAATGCCACGCCAATGGCGGCAACGGCATCCAACCAGAGCCAACCGGTCAATACGACTCCGATAAGGCCCAACACCACCCCCACGGACGTCCAGACATCGGTGAGCAAATGTTTCGCATCAGCCTCCAGTGCAATGGAGCGATGTGCCTTGGCCGAGCTGAACATCACCCAGGCCAGCAGTCCGTTGAGCGCGGAACTGAACACCGACAGGCCCAAACCCCAGCCCAGCTCCTGCAACGGCTGTGGTTCAAACAGGCGGGAGGCAGCGGCCCAGACAATGCCCATGGCCACGCCAACGATCAGAATGCCTTCAAAGCCAGAGGAAAAGTACTCTGCCTTGTGGTGACCGTATGGATGCGCCTCGTCCGCTGGGCGCTGCGCTATCGTCACCATCAGCAATGCAAAAATGGCGCTTGCCAGATTCACAAACGACTCCATGGCATCTGACAACAACCCGACCGAATCGGTGACGTACCAGGCCAGTGTTTTGAGTGCAATGGTGGTGATGGCCACTGCGATGGAGGCCCACAGCAACCGTTTGGGGGTCAACCATCGAACTGGCAACAGAGACATCATGGTAGGGATTGTTCCATCATTCTTCAGCTTTATTGAGCGCTTCCTTTGGCCGGGCGCTTGCTGCGGTCAATCAAAGATTTCGGCGAGCCAGGATTTCTTGCGATGTTGTCCATGCCCATAACCGCCATGGTGGGACGCATGGTGTTCGTCCTTTCGCGGGTATCCGTGTTGTGGGTAGTTGGGCTGCTGGGCTGGCATGACACCTGCACCCGTTGTAGACCGTTCAATCAATTTATCGAGTTCACCCCGATCAAGCCAAACACCCCGACATTGCGGGCAGTAGTCAATTTCAACGCCCTGGCGGTCGGTTATCAGGAGGTTGGAGTCCGGGCAGATGGGGCATTTCATGGATTTCTTCCGTTTGAGTTTGAATGGGAGCCGCTGACACAGTGCTTGAGCGGCTTCATATTGCGATGAATCAATTGGGGAAGTACTGCCGTAAGGGCAGCCTATGCATCAATGGCACGAAGGACTTCTCGAAACAGTGAGTGTGGGAGCGACTATGCTTGGGGTGAACTGAACAGAATGTGAATCCCGCGTTCATCTCCCGTTCAGATTCGCAGGGCTATAAACAGGGCCTGAAAACCTCTTCATATGCATTGGATGGCACAACCCCTTTCCCCATGGCGCTGGCTCGCACTGCCGCTCAGCCTGGCCTTGCTGGCAGGCAGCGGCGCAGCCCATGCCGACGAGGAAGACCACGAGCGCGCCCGCAAGGCGCTGCAGGCCGGCGAGGTGCTACCGCTCAAGACCATTCTGGAGCGTGTGGAGCGCGCCCATCCCGGCCAGGTGATGGATGTGGAGCTGGAGCGCGAACACCGGGGCAGTGGCGGACGCTGGATTTACGAGATCAAGGTCTTGCGCCCCAGCGGCGCCCTGGTCAAGCTCAAGGTTGATGCCCGGGACGGCACGGTGCTGGGCAGCAAACCCTCGCGCCCCCACCCGCCGGCGGGGGAACGCTGATGCGCATCCTGATTGTGGAAGACGAACCCACGCTGCAATCCCAGTTGGCACAGAGCGTGCGCGAGGCCGGTTACGCCGTCGATGTGGCCAGCAATGGCGTGGACGCCCATTTCCAGGGTGACACCGAACCCTATGACGCCGTGGTGCTGGACCTGGGCCTGCCGCAGATGGACGGCATCACCGTGCTGCGCAAGTGGCGGGCTAGCGGGCGCAGCATGCCGGTGTTGATCCTGACCGCGCGCGACGGCTGGCACGAGAAGGTGTCGGGCATCGATGCCGGAGCGGACGACTACCTGACCAAGCCCTTCCACATGGAAGAGCTGCTGGCCCGCCTGCGCGGCCTGATCCGGCGCGCCGGTGGCCATGCCAGCGCGGAGCTGGTGTGTGGTCCGCTGACCCTGGACACCCGCAACAGCCGCGCCGTCGTCGATGGCCAGACGCTCACCCTGACCAGCCACGAGTACCGCGTGTTGGCCTACCTGATGCACCACCGCGACGAGGTCGTCTCGCGCAGCGACCTGGTGGAGCACATCTATGCCCAGGACTACGACCGCGATTCGAACACCGTCGAGGTCTTCATCGCCCGCCTGCGCAAGAAGCTGCCAGCGGGGCTCATCAGCACCGTGCGCGGTCTGGGCTACCGGCTGAGCGCTGACGCCTGATGGCTTGCCCATGACACTTTCCGCCTGGCGCCACTCGCTGCGCATCCGCCTGTTGGCCGGCACGCTGTTCTGGGTCGCGGGCACTATCCTGGTGGCCGGTTGGGGGTTAGGCACGCTGTTTCGCCAGCATGTGGAGGCCCAGTTCCATGCCGAGTTGCGCACCCATCTGGACCAGTTGACCGCCCACATCACACTGGACGCCCAGGGACGGGCGCAACTGGCCCTGCCACTGAGCGAGCCGCGCTTTGGCCGGCCGTATTCGGGCTACTACTGGCAGGTGGACGACATGGGGAAGGGCGCGATCCCCGCGACGGCGCTGCTGCGTTCCCGCTCGCTGTGGGACGTGGCGCTGGTCGCGCCGGTGGATACGCTGCAGGCGGGTGACATCCATGTGCACCAGGTGGTAGGTCCGCAGGGCAAGCGCCTGGGCCTGGTGGAGCGCAGCGTGCGCATCGACGATGGCCCGGACGGCAAGCCCCACACCCTGCGCCTGCTGGCCGCCGCCGATGCCGACCTGATGGCCGAGCCGGTGAGCCGCTTCAACGGCGCGCTATGGCTGGCGCTGGGCGTGCTGGGCGCGGGCCTGGTGCTGGCGGCCGTGGTGCAGGTGTCGGTCGGGCTGTCACCGTTGCGGGCCCTGCGCACCGCTCTGGCCAGGGTCCGTGGCGGTGAGGCGCCGCGGCTGGCCGGCGACTTCCCGGTTGAAGTGGCGCCGCTGGTCGAAGAGTTCAACACCGTGCTGGCGCACAACGCCGACGTAGTGGAGCGTGCCCGCACCCATGCCGGTAACCTGGCCCACGCGCTGAAGACGCCGCTCAGCGTGCTGGCCAATGCAGCCCAGGCCAAAGAGCAGCAGGACCCGGAACTGGCGCGCCTGGTGGTGGAGCAAATCGGCGTGGCGCGCCGCCACGTCGACTACCACCTGTCACGCGCCCAGGCCGCCGCCACCACGCGTGTGCCCGGTGCCAAGACGGTGTTACTGCCGGTGGTCGAAGGCCTGGTGCGTGTCATGCAGCGCATCCATGCGCAGCGCGATATCGCGATCACCGTGCAGCCCTGGCCCGCCGCGCTGGCGTTTCGCGGCGAGGCGCAGGACCTGCAGGAGATGCTGGGCAACCTGCTGGACAACGCCTGCAAGTGGGCAGCCCACCGGGTGGAGATCAGTGCCCACACCGATGGCGCCACGTTGACCATTGCGATGGACGACGATGGCCCGGGGCTGGACGCGACGCAGCGCGAGGCGGTGCTGCGCCGCGGTGTGCGCGCCGACGAGCAGGTGCCGGGCTCGGGGCTGGGGCTGGCCATCGTCGATGACCTGGCGCGTCTCTATGGTGGCCGGGTGGAGTTGCTGGACTCCCCGCTGGGCGGGCTGCGTGCGGCGTTGACGTTGCCGGCTGTGGCGTGAAAGGCTGCGGCACACGCAGCCACTCACGCCAAATGACTTGAAGCCAAATAGGCCTCTAGCCCTCGTAGAAATTGAATTTATTGCTATTTATTTAGTAGCACTTCAGCCAGCATCGCACTGTCCACATTGCCACCACTGAGCGCCAGGCCCACGGTTTGACCCTTCAACTGTTCACGCTCCTGCATGGCCGCAGCAAAGGCCGCCGCGCCCGCACCTTCGGCCACGTTGTGGGTGCAGGCAAAGATGTCTCGCATGGCCTGTGCGACCTCGGAGTCCGTTACCTTGACGATGTGGTCGATGTTGCCCTGCAGGATGGCCAGCGCCTCGGCATCGGCCACGCGGCAGGCCATGCCATCGGCCAGCAGCGTGGTCACCGGGGCTTCCACGACGCGGCCGGCAGCCAATGAGTCGGCGTAGGTGGTGGCGTGGGCACTGACCACACCGACGATGCGCGCCTTGTGACCCAATGCCCGCTTCGCAATGATGGCCGAACAGGCACCCGAGCCCTGGCCAATCGGCACATACACCACGTCCAGCTGCGGCACCGCCTTGAACAGCTCCCACCAGTAGGTGGCCACGCCGCGCAGCAGGTTGACGTGGAAGCTGGGCACCATGTGGGCGCCGCGTTGTGCGGCCAACTGGATGGCGAACTCCCGGCTCTCCTGAAAATCGCTGCCGTGCTCGATGAGGGTTGCGCCCAGCGCGCGCATGGCGGCGTTCTTCTCCAGCGAATTGCCGTGCGGCACGACGATGGTGCAGGGCACGCCGTGGGCACGCGCCGCCCAGCCAATGCTCTGGCCGTGGTTGCCGCGCGTGGCGCTGATGACCTCGGCCGGCAGCGCACCGTTGCGCGCCAACTGGTCGAAATAGGTCAGGCCGCCGCGGATCTTGAAGGCGCCCACCGGCGTGTGGTTCTCGTGCTTGAGCCAACAGGTGGCGCCCAGCTTGCTGCTGAGTTGGCCCCAAGCGTATTGCGGCGTGGCGGCAAATTCCCGATAGACCACTTGGGCGGCGTCTTCGATGTCGTGCAGGCTGGGCAGGTTCATGTGGTGATCTCTATCAGTCCCTTGGGGGTTTGCAAAATTGCGCTCAGCCGAGGCGCACCGGTGTCGACCGCCTGCGCGGTCCAGTCCACGCTCAGGAAGGCGGCACGCAGCGTGTCGGCCTGGGGGTGCTGCACCCGCAGGCTGTGCAGGGTCACGCCGCTGGCCGGCAAGTGGTCGGTGGGATGTGTGGACCCCCACTGAATCAGCGTGGGCAGGCAGCCGTCGAACAGCCGCTGACCGTCCGCTCGCACCGTGATCTGCCACTGCAGCAGGCCACGGTCGGTGGGGCGCGAGGCCTGCAGCACCTCGCCACGGTCCTGGCCTTGCGCGCCCAGCGCGGCCACGGCCGTGCGGATGTTCGGCACGCTGACCACGGCATGCACCAGCGCCGGCCCCTGCTGCGCCACGCGTGCGCGCAGCGCCGGGTCGTCCATGTCAAACCAACGTCTAGCCCTCGTCGGTATTGATGGTGTTGCTACTGGATTGATAGCAATGATTTCCAGATAGGCGGTGGGAAAGGCTGGCGTGGCGATCTTCAGCAGGCGGTTGTGCGTGCCCATCAGCGGGTGCTCGCCGCCGGGGCCGGGCGTCACACCCAGTGTGGCTTCGCACCAGGCCACACCATCTTGCAGGCTGGCCGCCATGACCACCAGGTGGTCCAGCGTGGGGGCGGTGGTCGGGGTGGCAGGGGCGGGTTGCATGGCGCGTCAGTGTTCGCGTTCTAACTGCGGGGTTCGCCCAGTGCCCGGGTCAGCCAGAAGGCACAGGCCAGGGAGAGCGTGCCGAAAATCACTGCACCGGCTGCCTGGCCGGCCAGTACTTCGACCGGGCCATAGTGCGAGCCCCACCACGCAAAGGGAATGGTGCCCAGCGTGGCACGGGCCCAGTTGAAACCGGTGGACCACAGCGGGCGGCCCAGGTTGTTGAAGGCCGCGTTGGCGACAAACAGCGCGCCCATGAAAAAGAAGCTGGCGGCCAGCCAGCTGCAAAACGCATGCACCATCTGCGCGGCCACGCCGTCCAGCGAAAAGACCCGGATCAGCGGCCCTTGCAGCAGGGCCATGACCAGCCAGGCCGCGGCCACGGCCACGACCATGAAGACCAGGCTGGCGCGCAGACTCTCACGCACCCTATCGAACCGTTTGGCGCCCAGGTTCTGCGCAAACACCGGGCCGACCGCACCGCTGAGCGAATAGATCAGCCCGAAGGCCACCGGCGTCAGGCGCTCGATGGTGGCCTGGCCGGCCACGGCCGACGCGCCAAAGGCGGCCACGCTGTGCGTGACAAAAGCGGCGCCCACCGGTGTCGCCAGATTGGTCAGCACCGCCGGCCCGGCCACGACGGACAGCAGGCGTGCGTCGGCACCCAGGCGGCTGCGGTCAAAGGGCGCCAGCAGGTGGTGCACGTGCCACACGCCGTACAGGCCCACGCCGACCAGCACGGTGCGCGCAATCACCACGACGATGGCCGCACCGTCGAGCCCCAGCTTGAAGCCGAAGATGAACAGCGGGTCCAGGATGGCCGTCACGATGGCTGGCAGCAGCGTCACCATCATCGAACGCCGCGCGTCGCCCACCGAGCGCAGCAGCGCCGAGCAAACCATGCCGACCCCCAGCATCAGGGTCGATGGCAGCGCGATGGTCAGAAAGCGCTGGGCCAGCTCCGCCACCCGGTCCCGCGCGCCTAGCAGGTGCAGCAGCGGCTCCACGAACACCAGCGTCAGGCCCGACACCAGCGCGGCGATACCGGCCACCAGCACCAGGCTGGACGTGGCCAGCGCGCGTGCGTCGGCCATGCGCCCGGCACCGATGGTGCGCGACACCGTGGCCGTGACGCCGATCAGCAGCCCGATGAACAGCGACAGCATGAAGAAGCCCACGACGCCGGCAAACCCGACGGCCGCGGCAATGGCCTGCTCACCCAGCATGGAGATGTAGAGCAGGTTGATCAGGTCCACCGCGAAAATGGCGATCAGCCCGATGGCACCGGTGCCCGCCATCACCACCACGTGGCGCATCAGCGAGCCGGTGACAAAGCGCGGCGTGGCAACCGTCATAGGCGCACGGTACCGGTGATGCAGGTCACCGCGTCTCCGCCGACCCAGACCTGGCCGGCCGCGTCCCGGTGGATGTGGACCCGGCCCTGCACGCCAATACAGGTGCCTTGCGACGCCGTGTAACGCTGCGGGGCCAGGCCCTGGGCGATCAGCCACTGTGCCAGGCTGGCGTTGAAGCTGCCGGTGACCGGGTCTTCGCCAACCCCGTTGCCGTGGTCAAAGAAAAAGCGCACTTCCAGGCCCGGGTTGTCGGTGGTGTCCGGGGCAGTGGCGGGCGGGTTGGCGGCAAAGGCGCGTGCCTCGCGGTTGGAGCGGGCAATCAGGCCGGTGGTGGCGGATCCGGGCTGCAACGCGGCCACGCCAACTCCGGAGATGCCGGCGCCGGCTAGCACGCTGCGCAGCCGCGAAAAGTCGGGTACCAGCGCCAGCACGGTGTCCGCGCTGTCGAGCAGCAGGCCAAAGTGGCTGGGTCCATTGTTGAGGTGCTGGCTGGCCTGCACGTTGGAGCGCGCGATGCCCAGCGCGTCGGCCAGCGCCTGCACCAGTGCGGGTGTCGCCTCCTGCCGTTTGAGTGCAGGAGCAGCAAACGCGGCGCGACCATTGAATGCACTGTCGCGACTGATTCTCACCAGTCCCACCTTGCATTCCTGCACCACCATGCCCGGGTTTTGTGGCGCGCCGCCGTGCTCCAGCCAGGCGTGGCAGGTGCCCAGCGTGGGGTGGCCGGCAAACGGCATTTCATAGGCGGTGGTGAAGATGCGCACCTGGTAGTCTGCGCCCTGGGCTGCGGCGTCCGGCGTGGGTGGCAGCACGAAGGTGGTCTCGGACAGATTGGTCCAGCGTGCAAAGTGCTGCATCTCCTCGGTGCTGAGGCCTGTGCCATCCAGCACCACGGCCAGCGGGTTGCCCAGGTAGGCCTGGTCGGTAAAGACGTCAACTTGTTTGAAGGGGCGTTGCTGCATGGTTAATTCCTTGATTTATTGAGCGCCGCCGGGCCGCCCCAAGGCGCGAGGGTCCCCTTGGGGGGCAGAGAGCTACACGCAGTGGGCAAACGTGGGGGCCACATTGCTTCAGGACAGGCTGATGTCGAGCACACCGCGGGTGGCAGGGCGCTGCAGCAGCTGGCCAAACCAGCGCTGCACGTGGGGAAAAGCCTGGATTTCCTGGCGCGGCACGCCGCAGGCGTCGAACTGGCTGCTGCGCATGCCCCACCAGCGGTGCATTTCGCAGCCCAGCGGAATGTCGGCCATGCCAAAGGCGTCGCCGCCCATATAGGCATGGTCTGCCAGATGGGCGTCAAGCAGGGCCAGCAGGGGCTCGGTCTCGCTCACCGAGGCCTGTACCAGCGCCGGCTGGCGGACCTCGGGTGCAGTGCGCACCAGCTGGATGAAGGCCGGTCCACCGGCGCGGTTGAACGTGGTCTGCTGCCAGTCCATCCAGCGCTCGGCGTCAAAGCGCCGCTGCAGGTCTGCGGGGTACAGGCCCAGGTCCGCGCCATAGCGGGCGCACAGGTAGCGCACGATGACGTTCGATTCCCACAGCACAAAGTCGCCGTCTTCCATCATGGGAACCAGAGCGTTGGGATTCTTGTCCAGATACTCGGGTGTTTTGGTAATGCCAAAGCTTGCACCGGCGTCGGTGCGCTGGAAGGCCATGTCCAGCTCCTGTGCGGCCCACACGACCTTGCGCACATTGAGCGAGCTGATGCGGCCCCACAGGTGGACGGTGTGGGCCATGCTCAAGCCCCGCGCTGCTCGGCAATGGCCGCGGCCAGTGCCGCCACGCCCTTGCGGATCTCGTCGCCGTCGGGTGTCACGAACGACAGGCGCATGGTGCGCGGGTCGCCATGGTCGTTGTAGAAGGCCGCGCCGGGCACAAAGGCCACGCCCTTGTCGACGGCAAGCGGCAGCAGCTCCTGCGCGTTCATGCCCTCAGGCAGGCGCGCCCACAGGAACATGCCGCCGTCGGGCGAGTTCCAGGTCACGTCGGCGGGCATGTCTTTCTTCAGCGCGGCCAGCATGGCGTCGCGCTGGCCTTTGTAGAGCGCGCGGATGGTGGGGATGTGGCGGTCCAGAAATCCGCCCTGCATCACCTCGGTGATCATGCGCTGGTTGAAGCCCGGGCTGTGCAGGTCGGCGGCCTGCTTGGCCTGCAGCAGCTTGGGGTACATGGCCTTGGGGGCCACGACAAAGCCCAGGCGCAAGCCCGGTGCCAGCACCTTGGAGAATGAGCCCAGGTAAATGCTGCCTTCGGGGTTGCGTGCCGTCAGCGGCGCCGGTGGCGGGGTGTCAAACCACAGGTCGCCATAGGGGTTGTCCTCGACCAGCGGCAGGCCCAGCTCGGCGGCCTTGGCCACCAGCGCGGCACGGCGGGCCTCGGTCATGGTGCGACCGGTGGGGTTCTGGAAATTGGGCAGCACGTACAGGAAGCGCGCCTTGCTGGCACCGCTGCCGACCTTGCTGGCCAGGTCGGCAATGTCCACGCCTTCGTCGTCGCTGGCCACGCTGACGATCTCGGGCTCCATCGGTGTGAAGGCCTGCAGCGCACCCAGGTAGGTGGGGGTTTCGACCAGCACGCGGCTGTCGGCGTCGATCAGAATCTTGGCGACCAGGTCCAGGCCCTGCTGCGAGCCGGTGGTGATCAGCACCTGGGCCGGGTCCACATCCCACGGCAGGCGTGCAGCCACCATCTCGCGCAGCGGGGCGAAGCCTTCGCTCGACGCGTATTGCAGCGCAGCCTGTGCGTCCTTGCCCAGAACCTGGGCGCAGGCGGCGGTGAACTCGGCCACCGGAAAGGTCTTGCTGGAGGGCAGGCCACCGGCGAAGCTGATGATGCCGGGCTTCTCGGTGACCTTGAGGATTTCGCGGATCACCGACGGGTTCATGCGCGCGGCGCGGCGTGCCATGGTCCAAGGCGTGGTAGTGGGGAGGTCGTTGGGTTTCATGGGGCTGGTCCTCTTTGCTTTGTGGTTGTTGATTGTCTCGAAGTCGTCGGGCTGCCGGGCAGTTCGGGGTCACTGCTTGCTTTGATCGTGGGGGCAAGAGATCGTGGCATGCCGGCGTCCTCATACTGCGGGTACGCAGAAATCGGACACCGGCACACCCCAATCTCTTGCCGGGGGCGGTGTATGCGCTTGCAGCGGCGGCAAAAACACGCATCGTACTCGCCGGGGTGGGTGAGGCAATGGCCCGATTTCTGCGTACCCGCAGTATGAGGGCCGTTGCCTTGCCCACTCCGGCAGGCGCAAGGCTGGCGTACGCAAGGACTCAGGTGAGTAGGCGTCATGTCAACCCTCTCTGAGAAACCGGCATCTTTTTGCCAATAAACACCGTGGCAATCACCGCAACACCAAAGCCCACCGTCACTGCGTCGAGCTGCTCGCCCAGCAGTGGCACCGCGAACAGCATGCTCAAGAAGGGTTGCACCAATTGCACCTGGCTGATGCGCACCGTGCCGCCCAGCGCCAGCCCCCGGTACCAGGCAAAGAAGCCGAGCCACATGGAAAACACCGCCAGGTAGCCAAAGCCCCACCAGGCGCTGGGGTTCAGCGGGGCGCCGGGCCAAGTGAAGGCGGCCAGCGGCAGCGTGAGGGGCAGGGCGATCACCAGGGCCCAGCAGATCACATGTTCGGCCCGCATATGGTGCGACAGTCGCGCGCCGTAGCCGTAGCCCACGGCGGCACACAGCATGGCGGCGACCAGCAGCAGGTCGGCACCGTGCACGGTGACACCCTTGGACGTGCTGGCAGATGCCGGGCCGGCGTGCAGCACCGCGAAGGTTGCCACCAGGGCACTGCCCAGTGCGGCGCACAGCCAAAAGCCGGTGGAGGGCCGTTGGCGGTGCAGTAGGGCGCCCACCGCAGCGGTGGCCAGCGGCAGCACACCGACGATCACGCTGGCGTGCATGGCCTCCACATAACGCATGGCGATCGAGGTGAACAGCGGAAAACCGAACACCACACCGCCGGCCGTGATGGCCAGCGGCCACCAGTCCCGGCGCTGCGGCAGTGGCGCGCGTGTGGCGAGCAGAAACACGGCCGACAGTGCGGCGGCCACCACGGCCCGGCCCAGCGCGATGAACACGCCCGACATCTGCGGCGCCTCGGGTGTGCCCACGGCCAGGCGCGTCATCGGCAGGGTCACCGCAAAAATAGCGATGCCCAGCAGGCCCAGCCACAGGCCCTTGTTGATCTGCTCTTGCGTCATAAGAAAAGCATCCAGACCGCGGTGGCCACCAGCACGATCGCCATCCCATAGTTGAACCAGATGAGGCGCCGGCCTGTGCCTGCGGGGCCGGACAGCCATTCGCGCAGCAGCG
>JAUSNJ010000176.1 GCA_030645355.1 Rhodoferax sp.
ACGCCGTGGCCTTTGCCGAGACCGGCCACCTGTGCCTGGCCACGCTGCACGCCAACAGCGCCAACCAGGCGCTGGACCGGGTCATCAACTTTTTCCCTGAAGAACGCCGCACCCAGTTGCTGATGGACATGTCGCTCAACCTCAGGGGCATGATTTCCCAGCGGCTGGTCCCGCTGCAAAATGGCAAGGGCCGTCATGCCGTGTTTGAGATCATGCTCAATTCGCCGCTGATATCGGACCTGATCTTCAAGGGCGATGTGCTGGAGATCAAGGAGATCATGAAGAAAAGCCGCAACATGGGCATGCAGACCTTTGACCAGGCGCTGTTTGACGCCTTTGAAAGCAACCACATCAGCTATGAAGACGCACTGCGCAACGCCGATTCGGTGAACGACCTGCGGCTGCAGATCAAGCTCAATTCGCAGCGCGCCAAGTCAGTCGACTTGTCGGCGGGCACCGAAAACTTCGCGATTGTGTGAGCCCTGGGCTGCACCCGTCACCCCCTCCCGCATCCACCCTCCGTTCATTACAAGCACACCATGTCCAGCACCCACCCCAAAACCTACGAAGCTTCCTCCCCGCGCAAAGTCGCCTTTCTGGGCCTGGGCGTCATGGGCTACCCCATGGCCGGCCACCTCGCGCTGGCGGGCCACCAGGTGACGGTGTACAACCGCAGCCCCGCGAAGGCGCAGGCCTGGGTCGCGGAATTCGGTGGGGCTTCGGCCGCCACGCCGAAGGACGCAGCGGCGGGCGCCGACATCGTGTTTTGCTGCGTCGGCAACGACGACGACCTGCGCGCCGTCACGCTGGGCGCGGACGGCGCGTTTGCGGGCATGGCGGCCGGCGCTGTGTTGGTGGACCACACCACCGCTTCGGCCGACGTGGCCCGGGAACTGTGCGCAGCCGCCCAACACATCGGCCTGCAGTTCATTGATGCGCCGGTCTCAGGCGGCCAGGCGGGCGCACAGAACGGCGCCCTGACGGTCATGTGCGGCGGCGATGCGGCCACATTCGAGGCGGTCAAGCCGGCCGGGATGGCATTTGCAAAAGCCTTCACGCTGATGGGCGACAGCGGCGCAGGGCAGCTCACCAAAATGGTCAACCAGATCTGCATTGCA
>JAUSNJ010000177.1 GCA_030645355.1 Rhodoferax sp.
TGTATCCAGAGGCTGATTGAAAAAAAGACCATTGGCCACTTGGATCAACGGTCTTTTCGGATTTGGTGGTGATAGGTGGATTTGAACCACCGACATCAGCATTATGAATGCTGCGCTCTAACCAACTGAGCTATATCACCGAAGGGCACGATTATAGCCAAAAAAATTGGCCTGTGACGCGTGAATCAAGCTGGCTGGGTACTCTGCTGCGTTCGTGTCCCCCGGCCTTCGGCCTCCTCCTTGACCTCACTTCGCAGAATACCCCGTCAGCCTGATCCACGCTACCGCCGCCTATTGGTGCTTGAAATCAGCCTTGCGCTTGTTGACAAAGGCGTCCATGCCCTCTTTTTGGTCCTGGGTGGCAAACAGTGCGTGGAACAGGCGGCGTTCGAACATGATGCCGTCGGCCAGCGACCCTTCAAAGGCACGGTTGACCGATTCCTTGGCGGCCATGGTGGCGATCTGCGAGAAGCCGCAAATCATCAGCGCAGCGCCCAGGACCTCGTCCATCAGCTTGTCCTGCGGTACCACGCGGCTGACCAATCCGGCGCGCTCGGCCTCAATTGCGTCCATCATGCGGCCGGTCAGTGCCAGGTCCATGGCCTTGGACTTGCCCACCGCGCGGGGCAGGCGTTGCGTGCCACCGGCGCCGGGGATGATGCCAATCTTGATTTCGGGCTGGCCGAAGCGGGCATTGTCGGCGGCGATGATGAAATCGCACATCATCGCCAGCTCGCAGCCGCCGCCCAGCGCAAAGCCGCTTACGGCAGCAATCACGGGCTTGCGGATGGATCGGATGGTTTCCCAGTTGCGGGTGATGAAATCGCCCTTGTAGGTATCGACAAACGTGAGCTTGGCCATGGCGGCAATATCAGCACCGGCGGCAAAGGCCTTTTCGCTGCCGGTGATGACCATGCAGCCAATGGCCGGATCGGCATCAAAGCCTTTGAGGGCATGGCCCAACTCGTCCATCAGCTGGTCGTTCAGCGCATTGAGCTGCTTGGGGCGGTTCAGCGTGATGATGGCGACTTGCTCGCCTTCAATCCGGGTGGTGATGCATTCGTAGTTCATGGTGGTGGGGCAGGTTAGAGGGGTTGGGGAGGGGAGTTCAGTTGCGGGCCCAGCCAGGCGTCTGCCCGCGCGGCGTCGCGCACCGCCAGGCGCACGGCCTGGCTGGCCTTGGGCAGGGTCAGACTGAGAGTGAGCAGACGCTTGTCGCGCGACACGATGGCGGTCACCTTCCTGGCATTGCCCGCAAACAGCGCGAAGTCGTCCAGCGTCTGCAGGCGCCAGGCGCCATGGGCATCGGCCCCGTTGGGTTGTACGGCGATCCATTCGTCGCCACTGGCAAAGCCGGCTTTCTCGGCTACACCACCCCGCAGCACATGCTGGATGAACAGACCACCGTTTTCCTTGACACGCAGGCCCAGCTGCTGGGCCACCTGGTCGGGTTCCAGGTGCACCTGGATGCCGTGTTGCTCCAGCAGCGCCACCGATGGCAAGTCCCTGGTGCTATGCACCCAGTGCGCCAGATCGGGCGCAAAGGAGCGCTCGCCCAACTGCTGCAAGACTGCCAACAGGTCCTGCTCCGACATCGGACCGCCCTTGCAGCGTGCCCACAGGCCGCGCATCACCGCGTCCAGCGTGGAGCGCCCTTCAGCGCGCAGCGTCAGGTCCAGGCACAGGGCTACCAGCGAGCCCTTGGTGTAGTAGCTCACCGTGGCGTTGGGCGAGTTTTCGTCCTGGCGGTAGTACTTGATCCAGGCGTCAAAGCTGGCCTGGGCCACGCTTTGCACCTTGCGCCCCGGCGTTTGGGCCACGCCGTTGAGGGTCTTGGTGAGCAGCTTGAGGTAGGCGGCGTTGTCGATCAGCGCGGCGCGGCGCAGCAACAGGTCGTCGTAATAGCTGGTAAAGCCTTCAAAAAACCACAGCAGCTCGGTGTAGTTCTCCTGCGTGTAATCGTAGGTGGCCAGTTCTGCCGGGCGCAGGCGCTTGACGTTCCAGGTGTGGAAGTATTCGTGGCTGATCAGCCCCAGCAGCGTGAAGTAGCCCTCGGGCTGTTTGTGTGTCGTGGGTGCCAGCGTGTTGCGCGGCAGGCGCGGCAGGTCGGCGCGCTTGCAGAGCAGCGCGGTGGAGTTTTTGTGCTCCAGCCCGCCATAGCCATCGGCAACGGCATTCAGCATGAAGACATAACTTCTGAACGGAATAGGGCTCTGGCCCTCGTCCTTCTTGCGTGTTTTGCTATGGTTTTTGATGTTGTCGCCATGCCAGAAGCGGATCTCGGCTTCACAGATGGCCTGGGTGTCGGCGAGTAGTTTGGCGCCATCAAAACTGGGCGGGGCGCCCGACACGACAAAGCGGTGCGGGATGCCGCAGGCGACAAAGCTGCCGCTCCAGAACGGCCCCATTTCCACCGGGCAGTCGACCAGCGTGTCGTAGTTGTCCGCACGGTAGCTGCCAAAGCCGTGTTTGTTGACCTTGACCGGCTCCAGACCGGTGGCCACGGACCATTTGGCAATAGCATCGTTGCTGACCAGTTCCAGCACGTGGGCCTGGTCCTGCTGTCCGTCCACCTGCAGGCACAGGCTGGTCCCGTTGAAGAAGCCCCGCGTTGCGTCCAGCCAGGCGGTGCGCACCGAGTTGTCAAACGCGTAGACCTCGTAGCGCACTTCCAGCAGCTGCTCCGCCACGCACTCCACCATCCAGGTGGCCTTGTCGGATTGCTGCGCCGGCACGGCCTTGGTGCCCTGCCGGCAGTGCAGGTTTTGCAGGTTCTTGGCGAATTCGCGCACCAGATAGCTGCCTGGAATCCAGACTGGCAGGCGCAATACCTGACGGGGCGCCGGTCGCGCAATCGTGAGGGTGATACCAAACAGGTGGGCGTGCAGGTTGAGCACCTCAACCCGGTAGTGGATGCCGGTTGCCATACGAACGACCTAGCCCTTGGCGTCCGTCAGCATCTTTTCAACCTGCTTGGCGTCAACGGCCCCAGGCACCCGTGCGCCGTCGATAAAAATCAGGGTAGGGGTGCCAGTGATCTTGTGATTGCGGCCCAAGTCCACATTGCGCGACAGCGCTGACGTGTCACAGGCTGCCGTGGCAGCCACTGGCGGCTGGTCGCGCACCATCCAGTCCTGCCAGGCTTTCGCCTGATCTTTGGCGCACCAGATAGCCTTGGACTTTTCGCCAGAGTCTGCGCCCAGAATGGGGTACAGGAACATGTAGACGGTGACGTTGTCCACCTTCTGCAAATCGCGTTCGAAGTGCTTGCAGTAGCCGCAATTGGGGTCCTCAAACACCGCCATGCGGCGCTTGCCGTTGCCCCGTACGACGGTGAATGCGTCCTTGAACGGCAAATTGTCAAACTTGACGGCGGTGAGCTTGGCTATGCGCTCCTCGGTCAGATTGCGTTTGGCCCGCACGTCAATGATGTTGCCCTCAATCAGATAGTTGGCCTGTGCGTCCGTGTAGAAAATTTCGCTGCCATTGATGCGCAGCTCGTAGATGCCGGGAATGGCCGTCTTGCTGACTTCATCCACGGCTTTGATCAGGGGAAGCCGCTCGGCGATATTCTTGCGGATCTGCGCTTCCTGCGCCATCGTGCCGCTGCACAGCAAGACGGCGGCGCAAGCCAGCAGGGATTGGATGACGGTTTTCATGTTCGCTGTTTACCTTGTGTTGGTGTCGGCTTGCCCAGCATGCCCATGGCACGCCGCGCAACCCATTGTTTGATCGGTCCGCTGTCTTCAAATCGGTTCATGCCCCAGTTGCGCATGGCCTGCACAGCCGGATGCGGATGGGTAAACAACTGCTGTAAAGCGTCGTTGGCCTGTCCCATCACGGCAAAGTCTGCCTTGCGCGCACGCTCATACTGGCGCAGCAACCTGCTGTCTCCTACGCTGCGCCAATAGGCGCGGTGCTCCAAAACATCTACCAGTTCGGCCACATCGGCCAAACCCATGTTCAATCCCTGCCCGGCCAAAGGATGCATGTTGTGTGCCGCATCCCCGGCCAATACCCACGCTCCCTGGGGCGAACTACCACTCCACCGCCGGGCCACCGCCTGCTGCAATGGCCAGACCTTGCGAGCGCTCCCCAGCGCCAACGCGCCCAGAGCGCCATGGCTGGCTGCTTCCAGTGACTGGCAAAACCCGTCGTCAGACAGGTCTTGCAAAGATTTGGCACGCTCTGGACTGACAGACCACACAATGGCGCACAAGTTCCCTGGTGGGCCGCCCATGGGCAGAAATGCCAGTATTTCGCCCTTGCTGAACCACTGGCGGGCGATTTGCCCGTGCGGCGTGGCGCATTGCACACGGGTTGCGAGCGCCCATTGACCATACGGCGTCACATCCCACTGGACACCCCACTCCTGCCGGGATGCACTGGCTCTTCCCTCGCACACCACCGTGAGCGTGGCCGGCTGAGGGCTGTCAAAGATCTCAATCAAGGGCTGGAACCGCACGGCCTGTGCCAATCGGGCCTCCAGTACCGGCACATCGGCGATCCAGTTCAGGGCTTCCGATGCCGTCTCAGTGGCGTCAAACGCGACCTCGCCGCCGTCGTCCCCGTGCACTTGCATGGCCAGAACCGGCGTGGCATCGGCTTCGTCGGGCCAGCAGCGCACAGCCTCTAGCAACTGGCGCGAGGCCAGGTTGAGCGCGTAGGCCCGCACATCGGCTTCGCCAGATGGTGGTACCGGGGCGTGCGCGTCGGCAGCTACCAGAGCCACGCGCAATTGCTTGCCGGCCAGATGCAGGGCCAGCGTGCGTCCGACGATGCCGGCGCCGCGGATGCAGATATCAAACGGTCGTGTCATGCCGGGATTGTAAAAGCCGCCCACCAACGGGCGTGACTGGATGGCGTTTGCCCCTACGCAGGCTCGGCCTGTGTATGCATTTGGGAGGCTTCGGTCGGCAGGGCTTCGAGATAACGGATCGGCCTGCGGGTATGGGGCGACATACCCGCCATCAGGTCCCGCAGGTCGTCCAACACGCGCGCCGGCGGCACCGGATTGTCATGCAACATGACACAGGCGGCATGGAAATGCAGGGTGACTTCCGGTACCAAGCCGGGCAAGGGGATCAGTCCCGAGCCGATCAGCTTGACCATGCGCTCGGTCAGCGCCTGGCGGGTCGCTACGCCCTCCATCAGCAATGCGAACTCCGCCGTGCCCACGCGGCCCGCGGGGTCCACGTCGCGCAGAATGCGCTGGATCTTGACCACGGCGCGCAGCAGGCATTGCTCGGCGGTGGTGTCGCTATAGGCTTGGCGGATGCGCTCATGGTTGGTGACCCGAACCATGACCAGTGCCAGCGGCTCCCTGTGGTCGATGGCGCGCTGTACTGCAGTATCCAGATGGGTCTGAAACACCTCGGGCGTCAGCAATCCGGTCAATGCATCCTGGGTCGGCAGGTGGTTGGCGCGAACCACCAACTCTTTGCGGTCATGGGTTAGCTGGCTCAAGGCATAGAGCAAAACCGGGACCACCATGGCAACTCCCAATGACGTCAGATAGCGCATTTGCCAGAGATTGGAAACGAGCCCAGCCGCCTCGGCGACCATGTACAGGACCGCAAGAAACAGGGGAAGCAAGGCAAACATCAACCAGCGTGCAACGGACGACCCGTCCCGTGCGCTCAAGAAAGTGGCAATCATGCCGATCAGGGTGGCAAAAATCATGACCATCGAGCAGACCCGGTCGGCTATGAAACGGTCTGCCAAGGCATAGATGAAGACCGAGACCACGGTTCCCCAACCGACCGACGACAGGAACCGGTCGAACCGGTGGTAGTGGACGTGCAGGGCAAAGACATTGCGCACAAACAGCAGCGCGCACCCCACCGTCACCACTGGCAACACACCGGATGCGTAGTTGCCGATTTCGGGAAGTGGCGCCCATATAAAGGCGTTCATGACACCATTGATCTGGCCTATCGTGGTGGCAATCAGGAGGCCGAACAGTGACGCCCAGCCGTCAATGGCTTTTCGGTGTTCCACGTATCGCAGCAACGACAGGATCGCCAGGCTCAACAAGGCGCCCAGCATCAGCCCCATGCCCAACAGCTCCTGCTGGCGCTGTTTTTCCCTGTGTTGCGCAGTCGCCAGGCGAATGGGAATATCCACCTGTTTGAAATTGCGAATCTGCAGATACAGATCCTTCTGACTGCTGTCGGCCAGCGCCAGTTCGAAATCGGCATACAGGCCCTGCCTGGGCCATTCGGACTGGCTCACGCTGTCGCCCGCGCGCTGGGCCACCCACTGACCGGCTGCATCGGCCTGGTACAGGGTCACAGAATCCAGAAACGGAAGCGGCACATTCAGCGTCCACTGTGCGGTGTTGCCCATCGGGCGTTTGACGCTCAGCTTGATCCACAGGGTATCAAATTTGTTCAGCTGGTAGTAGTCCTCTGCCCGGTCCGATTTAAAGTTGACGGTGCCCCCCGCGACCAGCGCAATCGTGGCGTGCGAGCCCTCATCGATCCAGCTCTTGACATCGGCCCGCACCTGAACGGCTGGCACGTTGTCGTTGAGCGCGATTACCCCGTCTGCCAGTGGGTCGCTGGCCCATGCCAGGCTGCCGTACAGGCAGAAAATAGTCAGCAGAAGGCGCACCAACAGGGATGGCATACACTTGTCTCCCCCGTTTTTAGAGGTTTTTATGAGTCTGAAGTGTGGCATTGTAGGCCTACCCAACGTCGGTAAATCCACGTTGTTCAACGCCCTGACCAAGGCCGGTATTGCTGCGGAGAACTACCCCTTTTGCACCATCGAGCCCAATGTGGGCATCGTCGAAGTTCCCGATCCGCGCATGGCGCAGCTGGCCGAAATCGTCAAGCCCGAGCGCATGGTTCCCGCCGTCGTGGAGTTTGTCGACATTGCCGGCCTGGTGGCCGGCGCCAGCACCGGCGAAGGCCTGGGCAACAAGTGTCTGGCCCACATCCGCGCGACCGACGCCACCATCAATGTGGTGCGCTGCTTTGAAGACGACAACGTCATCCACGTGGCCGGCAAGGTCGACCCGATTTCCGACATTGAGGTCATCCAGACCGAGCTGTGCCTGGCGGATCTGGCGGCGGCGGAGAAGGCCCTGCACCGCGTCACCAAGACCGCCCGCTCGGGTGACAAGGAGTCCATCAAACTGGTGGCGATTCTGGAGAAATGCCAGGCCGCGCTGAACGAGGCCAAGCCCGTGCGCACGCTGGACTTCACGAAGGAAGAGCTGCCTTTGCTGCAGCAGTTTTTCTTCATCACTGCCAAGCCCGCCATGTTTGTCGCCAACGTGGCCGAAGATGGTTTTACCAACAACCCCATGCTGGACCGTCTGACGGCCTATGCCACGGCGCAGAACGCACCGGTGGTCGCCATCAGCGCCAAGCTCGAGGCCGAAATGTCGGAAATGAGCGACGAGGACCGCCAGATGTTCCTTGAGGAACTGGGCCAGACCGAGCCGGGCCTGAACCGGCTGATCCGCTCCGCTTACAAGTTGTTGGGTCTGCAGACCTACTTCACCGCAGGGGTCAAGGAAGTACGTGCCTGGACCATCCATGTGGGTGACACCGGGCCGCAGGCGGCTGGCGTCATCCACACCGACTTCGAGAAGGGCTACATCCGCGCCCAGACCATTGCCTTTGAGGACTTCATCACGTACAAGGGCGAGCAGGGTGCCAAGGACGCGGGCAAGATGCGCGCCGAAGGCAAGGAATACGTTGTCAAGGATGGCGACGTGATGAACTTCCTGTTCAGCTCCTGATGCCCCGGAAATGACCACGCCGTTTGCTTGGGCGTTGGTCGGCCCGGGCAATATTGCCAACCGGTTTGCCGAAGCGGTCCGCCACCTGCCCGATGCCCAATTGGTGCGGGTCGTGGGGCGTGATCGGGAACGGGTCCAGGCGTTCGTCCAGCGTTGGAGCCAGGACGGCTGCGCTCCGATTCGCATCAGTGAATCACTGCAGGCGGTGCTGGACGACCCGCAGGTGGACGGCGTCTACATTGCCACGCCCCATGCCTTCCACGCCCAGGCCATCGCTCAGTGCCTGGCCGCTGGCAAACCGGTGCTGTGCGAAAAGCCGCTCGTGCCCAGTCTGGCCATTGCGCAACCCTTGGTCGACCAGTCGCGCGCCAGCGGTGTCTTTTTGATGGAGGCCCTATGGTCCCGCTTCTTACCCGCCTACGACCAGGTCGGCCAGTGGCTGGTGGAGGGCGCCATTGGCCGGGTGCGGGCCATTCAGTCGACGTTTTGTTTCCCCGCGACCTTTGATCCGCAGAGCCGTTTGTTTGCACCGGAACTGGCCGGTGGCGCACTGCTGGATATAGGCATCTACAACATCAGCCTGTCGCGCTGGGTGCTCCAGATGGCGCTGGGCGAATGCCCGCCTTTGCTGCACGCTGAGGTGCAGGGCGTTTTGGCACCGACCGGCGTCGATCAGCGGGTCAGTGCGACGCTCGCGTTTGCCGATGGTGTCGTCAGCCAATGGGTCTGCGCGCTGGATGCCGTGGCCGACAACAGCCTGCAGATCCTTGGTGAGCGCGGCTGCATCCAGGTGGCGGCCAATTTCTGGGAGGCGCAGAACGCCGTGCTCAAGCGCCCCGGTCAGGTGGACCTGCATGTGTGCCGGCCCTTTGCCACCAATGGCTTTGAATATGAAATCATGGAGGCCATGCGCTGCATTCGCGAAGGTCGCTTTGAAAGCCCGCGCATGCCCCACAGCGAGACGCTGACGACCCTCGCGTGGATGGATGCCATTCGCGCCAAACTGGGTGTGCGGTATCCGTTTGAAGCGGACGGCGGTCGCTAAGAAACGGTTGTCCATCGTGTTACGCGCATGAGACACCGCCATTCCAATGCAGAGCACTACGCGACGGGCCTTGGAGATGTGTGCGCAGGTCAGTGCGCGCCGCTGGGGTGTGTGCAGCGTGCGCCGCAGCTTTATTGGCATACATGGACTGGTCAGCAGCGCGCAGTGTCTGTTCCAGTTCTATGCCATCGTGTGGATAGACAGCCTGCCCGACACTCGCACCGACCGATACGACCACGCCGTTGTCGAGTGTGATGGATTCACTGACCGCGGCTTTGACTTTTTTACACACAGGATCGGTCGCGAAAGGGCCGTTCGGGCATTCGACGATCAGGACGAATTCATCTCCCCCCAGTCGCGCAGCCGTGTCGGTAGTACGCAGCGCGACGGTGAGACGCCGTGCCACTTCGACCAGCACGGCATCTCCAGCGGCATGCCCATGGGTATCGTTGATGCGCTTGAAACCGTCCAGGTCGATCACCAGCACCGCAAATGACGCGCTGTCGCGCTTGGCCCGCGCCACTGCACACTGGAAACGGTCCTTCAGTCGCCTGCGGGTGGCCAAGCCGGTCAGGCTGTCGTGGTTGGCCAGGGCTTCCAGTTCAGCCTGTTTGGCGCGGAGTTGTTCGATGACCTGCTCCAGCGCATAGGTGCGTTGCGCCACCAGGCTCTCCAGGCGCTGTGCGCTCAACCACGCAGGAGTGGAGCGTGGGCGCAAGTGGTGTCTGGCGCGAGACGTTGCTACTTCCAGCACAACTGACTCCCTTGCGTGGGTGGGTGGGTCACGGCGTTGACGCCGTTCTCGGTGTTGGTGCGGGAGGAAGTGGTTTTCATATTGGCTTAGGAGAAAAGATGAAAGGATGGTCAGGCCCTTTGATATCCAAGATCCATGCCAAATGGATTAGCCAATAAAATCAACAACTTACGTTGATCGCACCGAGCGCGACTGTCGGTCTTTCCCGACGAAGAATTTGCGGGATGGGGCACACCGCTAAGGAAAACGGGTGTGTACCGCTGTCCGCGAAAGCAGACACCAAAAGAAAAAAAGGCCATAGCCCTCGTACTCTCAGAACGCAGCGGAAACGCCGTCTATGCGATCCAGGCGGACCACAATGCGTGAGGCCTGCTGGTTGCGCCCGATGGCGAACCGCTCGTCCACTGCCGTCACCACCATGGAGATGGTGGTGCCGCTGGCGTAGATCGTGACGCCTTTGCCTTTTTCCTTGCTCTCCAGCAGGCTGGCCCGCAACGGGTCCTTTTCGCCGGCGGATGCGGTGTCGGCCGCGCCCGCCGAGCCGGTTGCCAGGATGGTGGACAGCAAAATCCAGGAAAGCATTCGTGATGGGGTGTGCATGGTGAGGGCTCCGTATGATGGATGGAAAAACCAGCGTGACAGGGGAGCGCTGGCAGTGGCATTAAACCGGAATTGCCTGACAGGCCTCGCGTGCACCCACTTGCATGGTGCCGGACAGCAGGCCGTAGGCCAGTGTCCAGGCCTGGCGGACGGCAGGGGTAAATTTGTCGCCCAAGCCCTGTTCCAGCGTCCACAGCAGCGCACTGCCCACGGTTGCGTAGTGTTCATCACGCACGCCGTAGGCCACGTGGCGCGCACCCAGATTGCGCAGCACGGGTGCCAGCGTGTCCAGGCGCGTAAGGCCGCCGACGGCAGAGCCCAGCATGGACATCAGCATGCGGCCCTGGTCGGCCATATTGCCCTTGAACAGCGGACGCAGGCTGGGGTCCAGCACAAAGAGACGGGTGTAGAAGAGTTCTGAGGCAATAGCGGCGATGGGGCGGACGTCCTCAAAGGAGGTTTGGACCAGGGAGATTTGTTCGGAATTCATGGAGATTCTTTCAAGGTTGGATCGTTTGGGTTGTGGACCGCGCGTTGCGGCGCCGACCGGCTGTCTACCCAAGAAGCGTGCCAACCGGAAAACCCAATGAAATCAACAATCCAGCGCGCACTAGGGGTTGCCAACTGTCGGCGCGAACCGACACTACGTGTGCCCGCGCCGGAAAAACCAGCGAAATCAGCCGTCCTGTTGCGTCAGTGTTCGCAGCCGGACGGTGATGTGGGTACCGTGATCCACCTGGCTGCTGACCCTGATCGTGCCGCCGTGCAGGTCTACCGCTTGCTTCACGATGGCCAGTCCCAGTCCGGCCCCCTGGATATTGCCTACGTTGCTGGCGCGTTGAAAGGGCTCGAGCAGGTCCTGTATCTCGTCTGCTGGAATGCCAATGCCCTGGTCCGAGATTTCAAATACGGTATCTGATCCGTGCGCATAGACCTTGAGGCGAACCTCTCCACCCAACGGCGAATACTGGATGGCATTGGACAGGAGGTTGCCCAGGATGTGTCGCAGGAGATCTGCATCCAGCATGTGTTCACCGAGTTCGTCGGAACACTGCACGATGAGGTCGCACGCGTTGTCAACCTGCTGCCGTCTGGCTTCTGCAACCAGCTTGCTGCACAGGTCGGGCAGGTCGAGCAGCATTGGCCTGAATTCGAGCATATGGGCCTCAGCCTGGCCCAGCAACAGAATGCGTTCCAGCATGCGCGTCATGCGGTTGACGCCGGTCCGGATCATGTCCAGCAGCTCGGTCTTTTCACTGAACGGCAGTCGCTCGCCGTAGCTCCGCAGTAAGTCCTGTGCGGACTGGATGGCGGCCAGTGGTGTTCTGAATTCATGGCTGGTCATGGCGATAAACCGCGTGCGCAAGTCGTGGAGACGTTGCTGGCGTTCCACCGCGGACCGGGTTTCGCGCTCGGCTATGGCACGGGCTTGAGCGGACTCTTTCTCCCGTCGGGCAAGCTTGATGCGATCCGCCAATGCAAACGACAGCAACACCAGCCCCAGTCGAAGGCAGCGGGTTGCGGGATTGGAGATGGTCTTCATTCCATGCATCCACTCAAGATGCATGCCACAAAAAATACCCAATGAAATCAACGGGGCAGCTGATGCCCGGGGTGGCCGGATGTCTGCGGTTGCAGACACCGTTGGCGCGCCGACTGGGCGCGCCACCCGATGGTGCCTGCGGTCTCAGCTTTTGAAGCTGGCCGACTCCAACTGGTGGCGGGCCAGCAAGGCGTAAAAGTCGGTCCGGTTGCGCCGCGCCAGCTTGGCGGCCTGCGCAACATTGCCGTTGGTGATCTTGAGCAGTTGCGTCAGGTAGTCGCGTTCAAATTCCTTGCGGGCATCGTCCAGCGCCAGCATTTCAGTGCCCCGGGTGCTCAGCGCGCTCTGCACCAGGGAGGCTGGTATCAGCGGCCCGGTGCACAGCACGACGCATTTCTCCACGACGTTCTGCAGCTGGCGCACATTGCCGGGCCAGGACGCCGTGGCTAGCAGCTCCAGCCCGCCCGAAGCAAAGGCGGTCAGCGGTTTGGCGTAACGTTGCGACAGACTGCGCATGAAATGGTTGGCCAGCAGCGCAATGTCTTCTCGCCGTTCGGATAGCGGCGGCAGGGTCAGCCCCACCACATTGAGCCGGTAGAAGAGGTCTTCCCGAAACCGGCCTGCGGCGACTTCATCTTCGAGCTTGCGGTTGGACGCCGAAATAACCCGCACATCCACCTTGTGCGGTTTGGCAGCACCCACCGGGCGCACCTCCCGCTCTTGCAGGACCCGCAGCAGCTTGACCTGCATGGCGAGCGGCAAATCCGCAATCTCGTCCAGAAAAATGGTGCCGCGGTGCGCCGTGGTGAACAGCCCCACACTGTCACGCACGGCGCCGGTAAACGAGCCCTTGGTGTGGCCAAACAATTCAGACTCCACCAGGTTTTCGGGAATAGCCCCGCAGTTCACGGCCACCAGTGCCCCGTTGGCGCGCGCACTGGAGGCATGCAGCGCGCGCGCCAGCAGTTCTTTGCCGGTACCACTTTCGCCGTGGATCAGCACGGAGGCATCGCTTTGCGAAATCAAGCGCGCTTCGGACAGCAATTTCTCCATCCGCGGACTGCGGGTGATGATGGCTTCGCGCCAGGATTCACCGGCGTCGTCCCCAGGCATATCGGCGCCCAGCGCCGACGAGACTTCGAGGGCACGGTCCACTTCGCGCATCAGGTCCACGCCCTCAAAGGGCTTGGTGATATAGCCAAACACGCCGCGCTGCATGGCATGCACGGCGTCCGGGATGGTGCCGTTGGCGGTCAGCATCAAAACCGGAAGCAAAGGGAAACGCCGGTGTACGGCTTCGAACAACTGCAGCCCGTCCATACCCGCCATGCGCAGGTCGGTGATCATGATGTTCGGCAGTTCCAGATCCAGCTTCGCCAGGGCCGCCGTCCCGCTGTCTGCTTCTAGGGTGGTGTGTCCTTCGTAGTGCAGCCGCATCGACAGCAGTCGCAGCAGTGCAGGGTCATCGTCAACGATCAGGATACGTGCCATATATTGCAGTCAGATTGAGCAGGCACCCAGGTTTCGGGTAGATGCGCGGTGGATGGGGGAACTGTGTGCAGCATAGCGTCTTTGACGCGGTTTGGATCTGCGCTTGATCCGGGGGGTGTGACGCTTGCTCCTGATTTAGGAGCTATACAGGCATATTTCACGAGGGCTATAGCCCGATTTGGCAAATGCTCCAGTGACCGAATGGCACCCCCGAGCGCCGTTTGGCGCTTTTGCCGGAGGGACACTGCGTCTTGGTACCATGGTTCACGATGTCGGCTCCCCACCTCCCCATCCTGGAATTCTTTGCCACTGACGATGCGGTCGCGGTGCTGGAAGCATCCCTTGCTGCGGCGAAGGGCTCCGAGCGCCTGCCCGCAATGATTGCCCTGGCCTGGCAGATGCGCCAGCGCGATACCCAGCGGGCGCTGGCACTGGCGGATGAAGCGCAAACCAGCCTGGACACAAGCCTCTCCGTGCCCGACAGCTTGGCCGACGAAACCGCGCGGCGCCGCTGCCAGGCACGGCTGATGTTGATTCGCAGCGAGGCGAAGTTCCTGGCTGGCGAGCTGGATGCAAGCGCCATCCTGGGTGCCAGGGCCTTACAAGACTTTGCTGCCTGCCCTGATGCCATTGGCTGTGCCGACGCGCACTGGTTGCAATACCTCATTGCGAGCGGGCAAGGCGACGCCGTGCGCCAGGATGCCGAACTGGAGGCCGCGGCCGCCGCGGCCCAGAGCCACGACCCCGTGCGGGTTACGGTGGCCCACGCTGCGCTCGCCTTCCGTGCGGTGTACCAAGATGTCGGCGCCGCCCAAAATAAATGGGCCGCGCGGTTTGCGGGTGGCACCGCCGATATGCACCCGGCGGCGGCCTCCTGGGTAAATGGTTTCTTTGCCGCTGCTACCGGACAGAGCAGCAAACACGTCGAATCCATCCAGCACTACGGCATCACCTACACGCAGGCGCTGGCCACGGGGCAAATCCGGCGGGCGGTCGTCGCCGCCACCAACCTTGGTGTTGGATTCAACAATCTTAACGACCACCACGCCGCACTCGAATGGATGCAGCGCGGGCTGGATTTGGCCCGACCCCACGGCTGGCCGGGCGCCATGGGGGTCGCACTGCTGCAAACCGCCGGGACCCTGCGCGAGTTGCAGCGCTTTGACGCCGCCCGTGCGCTGCTGCGCGAGGCGATGGCGCTGATGGCGCAACAGGCGGCCTCCCGTAACTACGCAGTTGCGCTGCGCTATCTGGCGGATGTGGATCTCAGCTGTCACCAATACACCGACGCACTGGCGAGCTTTCAATTACTGGAGCAACGTGCGAACGCGCTCGGGGCAGCGGACATGCTGTGTAACGCCTTGCGCGGTCAAGCACGGGCACTATTGGAATTGGAGCAACCGCAAACCGCGCTGGCCAAGGCACATGCCGCCTTGGCGGCGGCACGGTCGGACGCTATTCACCAGATTGACGCCTTGCGGGTGCTGGCCGACATCCACGCTCGGCATGCGCTGCCCCCTCCACTTGGCATGGTAGCCCCCAGCGTGCCGCTGCATTATCTGCAACAGGCACTGGAAGCGGCTGCAACGATGGAGGACTACACCGTCCCCGGCGATCTGCTGGAAGTGGTGGCACAGGCCCACGCCAATGTAGGTGACACCGCACGGGCCTTCGAGTTGGCCAAACAAGCCATTGCCGCCCGGGAAGTGACCCACAGCCGGGAAGCCAGCAACCGCGCGGTCGCCATGCAGATCACCCACGAAACACAGCGGGCACGTGCGGAAGAACTGCACCAGCGGCAACTGGCCGAAGCCCATGCGGGGCGCGCCGATCTGCTCGAGCAGGCGAACGAGGCCTACCATGCCGTGCTGGAGAATGCACAGGATGCCATCGTGCTGACCGACAGCCAGGGGCGCATCCACAACTGGAACCAGCAGGCCGTCATCAGTTTTGGCTGGACGCTAGACGAGGCCCTGGGCAAAGACATTCTTGCGATGCTGTTCCCGGCACGGTTCCGTGACGAAGTGAGCGCCACGATGGCGCGCCAGCAAACGGCCCAGAAGAATACGCCCCGCCTGGAGACCATGGCCACCCGGCGCGATGGCACGGAATTCCCCATCGAGCTATCGGTCACGTCCATGCGTGTGCGTGGCCAGTTCGAATGCAGTTTTTTCGTTCGCGACATTACGCAGCGCGTCCAGGCTGGGTTGGAAATTGCGGAGTCATTGGCCCGGCAACGCGAGTTGGCAGACCTGAAGTCGCGGTTTGTGTCCATGGCGTCGCATGAGTTCCGCACAAAATGGGCCACCATCCTTTCTTCGTCGGATTTGCTGAAGCTTTACGGCGCACGCATGGTCGATGCGGAGCGCGAGAGCTGCTTTGCGTTCATCAGCGATTCCGTGCACCGCATGAAGAACATGCTGGAGGATGTGCTGCTGATTGGCGTGACCGAGGCCGGTGTCTCGCAGTTCAAACCGTCGGCACACGTACTGGGGCCGTTGTGCGAATCGATTGTCGAGGATGTGCAACGCGGCTTTGCCGACCATTCTGCGATTGCACACAGCATTGAATTTCGCATCGCAGATGCACTGTGTCTGGTGGACCTGGACGAGCGTTGGTTTCGGCACATCTTTGGCAATCTGCTGTCCAACGCCGTCAAGTATTCACCCGAAGGCGGTGTGGTGCGCTTTGAAGCCACTGTGCAACCGGAAGAGGTCGAGTTTCAGGTGGAGGACCGCGGCATTGGCCTGCCGCAGCAGGAAATCCCCCGCCTGTTCGAAACCTTTTTCCGGGCCAGCAACAGCGGCAAGATCTCGGGTACCGGGCTGGGCCTGTCCATCGTCCAGCGCGCGGTCGAACTGCACGGCGGGCGCATCTCCGTCGCATCCGAACTCGGCCGGGGCACGACCTTCACGGTGGTACTGCCGTTGCGCCAATCGCTATTGATTCAGTAGCTGCTTACGCAATACCCGCGAGGGCCAAGGGCCTTTTTTCATTCGACAACGGGTTCCCGGAAGCCCCGGCTGTCGCCCGCCGGCGAACAGCCCCGAGGCCAGCCAGCGCGGCTGCGACCAACACCAGCGTGCCCGGTTCGGGCACCTGGACGGCTGCCACATCGCCGCGACGGACGGCCATGGCCAGGAACTCGGTCGTGGTCTTTCCGAATGCGCCCTGGCCGCCGTCGCCCGCTTCGAAGTACCACGCGTTGTCGGGACTGAACGCGAACTCCGTACCGGACCAGTAGTAGAACGGCTGCAAGTTCAGGAAGTCACCGGTATTGCCCGTGGGCACGCCGGAGATGTTGCCCAACTCGGTATACCAAAGATGGCCCATCTCGCTGCCCGTGCAGTTGATTCCAGAGGAGTCAGCATTGCTGCAGGAAGAGTCGGGTATCAGGGTGGTGGGCAAACGCCAGCCGCTGAACGTGCCAACCAGCAGGGTGTTGGCCCAACTGTTTGCGGCATTCCAGGTCATGAAGCCACCGTAGCCCAGGCCCCAGGGGTCGTTGGTATTTCCCGCCGTGGCACTGGCGTCGGCATCGCGCAGCCAGGTGATGTCGAGATCGGTGTCGTACAAAAAGACGGCACTGTCGTTGGCGACGGCCTGACCATTGATGTCACGGCCCATCAGTGTGGCCTGTGCGGGCGTTGCGGGCATCGCGGCGCTCGCGGCAAATGCCATCAACATGGCCTCTAGTCTCTTCAATTTCATTGGGTTCTCCTGCGTTGTTACTGGTGGGTGACTGGTTTGGGTGCAGGGATATACCCAAGATACGTGCCACAGAAGAATCTCAATGAAATCAACGATCTGGCGTTTTCCACCCGCCACAAACTGTCGGGGTTTGCCGACGCGTGTTGGGGGAGGCAGAAGAAACCGATTGAAATCAACGGCCTAACGTGTCGTTGATCGCAGACAAGATATAGCTATCTAAAACAGGGCAAAGGCACCAATCGCCGCGGCCGTCATGGTCACGTAGCGGGCAAATTTGCCAATCGCCATATAGACCAGGCAAGGCCAGAACGGCAGCTTGAGCCAGCCCGCCACGGCGCACAGCGGATCGCCCACCAGCGGCAACCACGCCAGCAGACAGGCCTTGGGACCCAGTTTTTCCAACCAATCCAACGCACGGGCGTGGTGGGACGAATGGCTGTATTTGTCTGCCACCTTGTGGGCGCCATAGCCCATCCACCAGTCCACCGCGCCACCCAGTGTGTTGCCGGCAGTGGCCACCAGCACCACGGGCCAGAACATGTCCGGGTTGAGGTGGATGACGCCGTAGACCACGGGTTCGGACCCCAGCGGGATCAGCGTGGCGGAGATGAACGAGACCAGAAACACAGTGCTCAGGCCGTACTGGGGCAGTGACAGCAAGGTAAGCAAATGTTCTATCCAGGCGGGCATGCTGACAGTGTAGATGTTGCGATAGATCACGCAATACTTGTACTGCGGCGCAAATCGTGCGCAGATTTCAATTGCTGAAATTTTAGGCAGCTAGAATAGCGTCCCACACCCGTCCCGGCTGTCCATTTCTTCGCCCCACCTCCACTTGAACACCGCATGCACATCGGCCACTTCGCCATCGCGAATCCCCTGTTTGTTGCACCCATGGCGGGTGTGACGGACCGGCCTTTCCGCCAGCTGTGCAAGCGCCTGGGTGCCGGCTATGCGGTCAGCGAGATGGTGACATCCCGGCGCGACCTGTGGGATACGCTGAAGACTTCGCGGCGCGCAAACCACGACGGCGAGCCCGGCCCCATTGCCGTGCAGATTGCCGGTACCGAGGCGCAGATGATGGCCGATGCGGCTGTCTACAACATTGAGCGCGGCGCGCAAATCATCGACATCAACATGGGCTGCCCGGCCAAGAAGGTCTGCAACAAGTGGGCCGGCTCGGCCCTGATGCAGGACGAGGCACTGGCCCTGTCCATCGTCGAAGCCGTGGTGGCTGCCTGCACGCCGCACCGGGTGCCGGTGACCCTGAAGATGCGCACCGGCTGGTGCCAGACGCACAAGAATGCGGTCGTGCTGGCCAAGGCGTTCGAGTCCGCCGGCGTGCAAATGCTGGCAGTGCACGGCCGCACGCGCGAGCAGGGCTACAAGGGGCAGGCCGAGTACGACACCGTGGCCGCGGTCAAGGCCTCCGTCAAGATTCCGGTTGTCGCCAATGGCGACATCACCACGCCCGAGAAGGCACGTGCCGTGCTGCTGGCCACCGGGGCGGATGCCATCATGATTGGCCGTGCCGCCCAGGGCCGGCCCTGGATCTTCCGCGAGATCAGTCACTTTTTGGCCACGGGTACACCACTGGCCCCGCCGCTGGTCAGTGAAGTCAAGCGTTTGCTGGTCGAGCATTTGCATGACCACTACAGCTTGTATGGCGAATTCATCGGGGTGCGCTCGGCGCGCAAGCACATCGGCTGGTATGTGCGCGAACTGCCCGGTGGCGAAGCGTTTCGCGCCCGCATGAATGCACTGGAGGACAGTGTCGCGCAGATCGCGGCGGTCGCGCAATTTTTGGACCAGTTGAACGAACAAATGGACCGAATTCCCGCACCGGGAGTCACGATCGACACAAGAGGACGAGACATGATGGAAACTGCAGCATGAGCAAGAAGCTCATAGAAGACTGTGTGCGCACCAGTCTGGAAGGTTACTTCCGGGACCTGCGTGGCACCGAGCCCGGCGGCATGCACGAAATGCTGGTGCGGGCGGTCGAAAAGCCCCTGTTGGAAGTGGTCATGGCGCAGGCCGACCACAACCAGTCCAAGGCCGCCCAGTGGCTGGGCCTGAACCGCAACACGCTGCGCAAGAAGTTACTGGAACACCGCCTGATCGATTGAGTGCCCGGTCGTCCATTGTGATTGGCTGACCGACACCACCTCCCCCTTTTATTAACTCTGTCCGCCATTCCCATGAACGCACTACTTTCTGTCTCCGACAAAACCGGCATCGTCGAACTCGCGCAGGCCCTGCATGCGCAGGGTATCAAGCTGCTGTCCACTGGCGGCACCGCCAAGCTGCTGGCCGACAATGGCCTGCCCGTGACCGAAGTGGCCGAGATGACGGGCTTTCCTGAAATGCTGGATGGTCGAGTCAAGACCCTGCACCCCCGCGTGCACGGTGGTCTGCTGGCCCGCCGCGATGTACCGGCCCACATGGCTGCGCTCGCCGAACACGCCATCGACACCATTGACGTGCTGGTGGTGAATCTGTACCCGTTCGAGTCCACCGTCGCCAAGGTCGGCTGCACGCTGGAAGACGCGATTGAGAACATCGACATCGGCGGCCCGGCCATGGTGCGCAGCGCCGCCAAGAACTGGAAAGACGTGGCGGTGCTGACCGACGCCTCGCAATACGCCACGGTGATTGCCGAACTCAAATCCGCTGGGCGCGTGTCGGACAAAACCAAGCTGGGCCTGTCGATTGCAGCCTTCAACCGCATCAGCCAGTACGATGGCGCGATCAGCGACTATTTGTCTGCCATTCAGATCGGCGACACGGTACCTGCCGGCGATGCCGCCCCCACGCTGGATTTGTTCCCCGGCCAGAGCAATGGCCGTTTCGTCAAGGTGCAGGACCTGCGCTACGGCGAAAATTCGCACCAGAGCGCCGCGCTGTACCGCGACCTGTACCCCGCACCCGGCTCGCTGGTCACGGCCAAGCAGCTGCAGGGCAAGGAGCTGAGCTACAACAATATTGCCGACGCCGATGCCGCCTGGGAATGCGTGAAGAGCTTCAACACCCCGGCCTGCGTCATCGTCAAGCACGCCAACCCCTGCGGCGTGGCAGTGGGCGCCCATGCGCTGGAGGCCTACAGCAAGGCTTTCCAGACCGACCCGACCAGCGCGTTTGGCGGCATCATCGCGCTGAACACCGAGCTGGACGAAGCTGCTGCCCAGCAAATCTCCAAGCAGTTTGTCGAGGTGCTGATGGCGCCCAGCTTCACGCTGGCGGCGCTGGAAGTCTTCAAGACCAAAGTCAACGTGCGCATCCTGCAGATCGATCTTCCCAAGGGTGGCGCCACCGACTGGGACAATGGCCGCAACGCCATGGACATGAAGCGCATCGGCTCCGGCATCCTGCTGCAGACGGCCGACAACCATGTGCTGGCCTTGAGCGATCTGAAAGTCGTCACCACCAAGCAGCCCACGGCAGAAGAATTGAACGACCTGTTGTTCGCGTGGAAGGTGGCCAAGTTCGTCAAGTCGAACGCCATCGTCTTCTGCAAGGGCGGTATGACCATGGGCGTGGGCGCCGGCCAGATGAGCCGCCTGGATTCCGCCCGCATTGCCAGCATCAAGGCCGGCCATGCCAAGCTGTCACTGGCCGGTACGGCCGTCGCCAGCGACGCCTTCTTCCCGTTCCGTGACGGCCTGGACGTGGTGGTCGATGCAGGTGCCACCTGTGTCATCCAGCCCGGGGGCTCCATGCGCGACGACGAAGTGATCGCTGCGGCCAACGAGCGTGGCGTGGCGATGGTGTTCAGTGGCGTGCGGCATTTCCGCCATTGATGCATTGGTAAACTGGCCGCTAGCCCTCGTGGAATAAGCGTATTCTGCTATTGTTTTTGTAGTCGATGGGTTGAGGCGCGACGCCTTTGGTGCCTGCGTGTGGGCGGGCCGACAGACCGGGCATCCCTACTCTGGCCCACCTCGCGGGCGACGGCTTTGGGACACCCGGTCCGCCGGCCTGGGCCAAATTTCTGTTTTGTGCTCCCATCCATTCCCTGAGGCAGGTGGCGCAATTTGCGAGCGCAGGCTCCATTCTTGATTGCCACAGAGCGCACGCACCAACCAGGGTGTTGACGCAGTAGCGCCAGCCAAACCACGGTGTTCGCTCAAGAGGTGAGCCGGAGTCCGCAAGCTGCGCCACCTGCCTCAGCATACCCAGCATGCACGACGTGTCTTTGTGGCAGCGCAGACAGAAGCAGCCAACGCAAAGGGATAATCCCCCCATGCAAAATCACATCACCGCCAGCCTGCAAGAAGCCTCTTCCGCACTGGCCGCATTGCTGGCCAACCCAGCCGCGCTGGCGACCGTGGAGCAGGCGGCGCAGCTGCTGATCGCCACGTTCGAGGCCAAGGGCCGCGTGTATGCGTGCGGCAACGGCGGCTCCATGTGCGATGCCATGCATTTTGCGGAAGAGCTGACGGGCCGCTACCGCAAGGGCAGGCGGGCGCTACCTGCCACCGCCATCAGCGATGCGGGGCATTTGACCTGTGTGGGCAACGACCATGGCTATGACCAAGTTTTTTCACGCTACATCGAAGCCCACGCGCGACCCGAAGACTGTCTGGTGGCCCTGAGTACCAGCGGCACCAGCAAGAACATCATCCGCGCGGCGGAAACCGCCAGGGCGATCGGCATGCGGGTCATCATCCTGAGCGGACGTCCCAGTGCGTGGCTGGAGCCGCTCAGCTCGGTCTATGTCTGTACACCGGGTGGGGCCTACGCCGACAGGGTTCAGGAACTGCACATCAAGGTCTTGCACATTCTGATCGAGCTGATCGAGCGCCACTTCTTCCCCGAGAATTACGCGGATTGAAGACGCCGCGCGCCTTATGCGAGGTGCCTGGCTGGCGGTTGCCGCCAAATCAATACGAACAAAATAAGCCGCTAGCCCTCTAGACTACTTGGCTTGTTGCTCATGAATTTATAGTAATTTGAAAACTTCTTCGGCCGCACGGACGGAATACGCAATATCAGCATCGGTGTGTGCCGCACTCATGAATCCCGCCTCATATAGCGCCGGCGCAAAGTACACGCCGCAGTCCAGCATGCCGTGGAACAGGGTGTTGAAGCGCTTGTTGTCGGTGGTCATGACCTTGGCGTAGTTCTGCGGCAAGGCGTCAAACAGAAAAAAGCCGAACATGCCGCCTTCACTGTCGACACAGAAGGGCACGCCGGCTTTGTCGGCCGCACCTTTCAACCCAGCCATGAGTTTTTGTGTCTTGGCAGCCAGTGCCTCGTAGAAACCGGGGCGGCGAATTTCGCGCAGGGTGGCCAGTCCGCAGGCGGTGGCAACGGGATTGCCGGACAGGGTGCCCGCCTGGTAGACCGGCCCCATTGGTGCCAGCTGCTCCATCACGGCGCGCTTGCCACCAAAGGCCGCCAGCGGCATGCCGCCGCCAATGACCTTGCCCATCACGGTGATGTCGGGCTCAAATCCGGGGATGGACCTGGCGTATACGCTTTGTGCGCCGCCCAGTGCAACGCGAAAGCCGGTCATGACCTCATCGAACACAAACAGCGCGCCATATTGTGTGCACAGCTCGCGGCAGCGCTGCATGAAGGGCACCGATGCGCGCACAAAGTTCATGTTGCCGGCGATCGGCTCGATCATCAGGCAGGCCAACTCGGGGCCGTGCAGGGCAAAGGCTTCTTCGAGTTGCTGAATGTTGTTGTACTCCAGCACCAGGGTGTGTTGCACCACTTCGGCCGGGACACCGGCACTGGTGGGGTTGCCAAAAGTTGCCAACCCCGAGCCGGCCTTGACCAGCAGTGCGTCGGCGTGGCCGTGGTAGCAGCCCTCGAACTTGAGGATCTTGCTGCGCCCGGTGGCGCCGCGGGCCAGGCGAATGGCGCTCATGCCGGCCTCTGTGCCGCTGCTGACCAGGCGCACCATGTCCATACTGGGCACGAGGCTGAGAATTTCTTCGGCCAGTTCCACTTCACGCTCGGTCGGGGCGCCAAAGGAAAAGCCTTCCAACGCGGCTTTGCGCACCGCGTCGACCACGACAGGGTGACCATGGCCGAGGATCATTGGCCCCCAGGAGCCGATGTAATCAATATAGCGTTTGCCGTTGGCGTCCCAAAAATAAGAGCCCTCAGCACGGGACACAAAGCGTGGCGTGCCGCCGACGGCCTTGAATGCGCGTACGGGGGAGTTGACGCCGCCCGGGATGACCTTTTGGGCGCGTTGGAACAGTTGCAGGTTGCGGTCAGTGTCGGGTGTCATTGGGCGAAATTTCAAAAGAGGATTCTTGGGGTTCTTCGTCGTCGGTTTCGGGGTGTGCCCAAAACAGGCGATCCGGCAACACATTGCCCATACCGGGCCTGAAGCCGCTTTCCAGGCAACGGTCCAGGTAGCTCAATGCTTCGGTAGCGGATTCGGATAGCTCGGTACCACAGGCAATCAAGGCCGCCAGTGCCGCCGATAGCGTATCACCGGCTCCGGCAAATACGGCTTCGAAGCGTTCGAACTTGTTGCTGCACAGCACGGCAGTCGGGCTGCACAGGACGTTGTCGATGAATTGGTCCGGCAAGGGGATCCCGGTCACCAGGGTGTAGGGCACGCCGTACGCGTTGGCCGCGCGGGCGATGTCGCGCGCCGAGGGGCTGCGCTCCCCGCTCCAGTCGGGCAGCAGCCATCGGCACAGGGTGCTGTGGTTTCCAACCAACACGGTGGTCAGCGGCAGTACCAGCTCGGTATGGGCGTCCTGGTAGATATCAATCTTGTCGTCCTGCCACCATGAAAGGTCGGGCATGTAGGCGACGAGCGGGATGTCCGAATAGTCGGATGCCAGTTCGGCAACGGCGCTCAGGTTTTCGGGTGACCCGACAAATCCGACCTTGATGACCTGGACCGGGACGTCTTCCAGTATGGCGCGCGCCTGCTCGGTAACGGCTTCGTCATCCATGCAGAAGTGGTCGTACACCTCAGCCGTGTCACGGGCGTAGCTGCCGGTCAGGATGGGCAGCGCATGGGCGCCCACGGAGGCAACGGTGGTTACGTCGGCAGTGAGACCGCCAGCACCACTGGGGTCATTCGCGTTGAAGACCATGACGCAGGCAGCTGGCCCGTCTTCGTCGGATTCGATGTCGCTGCTGGGGTCAAGAAGTGCCGTCATCAGGGGGCCTGTCTTAGGGTTTGTCATCAGACAGAATGGCGAGGTTTGGGCGTGCGAGAGGCATTTTGCCAATGCTGCTTCGATACAATCCTTGCATTCTATTCGAAGGCCCTTTAAGCTGTGAGCGATACTAAAACGTGGATGTGCCTGATTTGCGGCTGGATTTATGACGAGGCGGCAGGAGCCCCTGATCACGGAATCGCTCCCGGTACCCATTGGGCCAATGTGCCCATGAACTGGACGTGCCCTGAATGCGGCGCGCGCAAAGAGGATTTTGAGATGGTTCAGATTTGAGTTAGCAGCGTGCGAATCGCTGGGTTTGTCCTTAGAAGAACATACATGATCAGGAGCAACGCCTTTTGAGTACCGCAGCAAACACTGTCAGAGTTCTGGTCATTGACGACAGCAACACCATTCGCCGCAGCGCAGAGATTTTCCTCAAACAGGGGGGGCATGAAGTGATGTTGGCCGAGGACGGTTTCGACGCGCTTGCCAAGGTCAATGATTACCAGCCGCAGTTGATTTTTTGTGACATCCTGATGCCCCGGCTCGATGGCTACCAGACCTGCGCGATCATCAAGCGCAATGCCAAGTATTCTGGCGTACCAGTGGTGATGTTATCGTCCAAGGACGGGGTCTTTGACAAAGCGCGTGGCCGAATGGTTGGTGCGCAGGATTATTTGACCAAACCGTTTACCAAGGATCAGTTGCTGCAAGCCGTGCGGCAATTTGGAACTGTTATGCAAGGAGCTAGTTGATGGCAATAAATAAAGTACTCATCGTTGACGATTCAAAGACCGAAATCATGTTCCTCACGGACCTGCTGCAAAAAAACGGATTTGTCGTGCGTTCGGCAGAAAACGCGGATGAAGCGTTCAAGCGCTTGACCGAAGAAAAACCGGATCTGATTTTGATGGATGTGGTGATGCCAGGCCAAAACGGCTTTCAGCTGACCCGTGCCATCAACCGCACCCCCGAATACACCGATATTCCAATCTTCATTTGCACCAGCAAGAACCTGGAGACGGACCGCGTCTGGGGTATGCGTCAGGGTGCGCGTGACTACATTACAAAGCCGGTCGACGCTGCCGAGCTATTTGCCAAGATCAAGGCATTGGGCTGATTCTCTGATCCCATGGCAAATCGCGAAGCACTTAGAGAACTTCAGACCCGGCTTGCTAGTCGTTTACAGGCAGCCCGTCTGGAAGGGATGTCAGTGGCGTGGCTTGCCCTTCGGGTTGGTGGCAAGAATCTCCTGTTCCCCTTGGGGCAGTCCGGCGAAATTTTTCCATTGACCAGTTTGCAGTCCGTCCCCTATGCCCGAGACTGGTTTCGCGGCGTTATCAATATTCGTGGCGGCCTGTATGGGGTCGTTGACCTCGCAGGATTTATCTCCGTCGATACGGGTACCGTGCGCGCTGAGCCTGCGGCGCAGGAACCGAGCGTGGTGACCCTCAATGTTGCTCTGGAGGTGAACTGCGCGCTCCAGGTTGATGGCCTGTTGGGGCTGCGTGGCACGGACGCATTTGCGTCTTCGTCGCCTGCGGATGCGGGCGCACCAGCTTACTTTGGTAACCAGTTCCTGGACGCTGCCGGTGAGCAGTGGCAGGAAATCGATTTGCGTATCTTGTCCCAAACCCCCCAATTTTTGAGCATCAGCGCTTAGACCTCTCCGTAAGGCTTAACCATGTCCGTCGTCGATAAATTTAAAAACATCTTTGCCAAAAAATCGTCGGAGTCCGAGTTGGATTCGCGCCTCAGTCTGGCTATGCCAGAAGACTCCTCAAGCGCGGTGGGTGGAGAGACGGTGCAGGAGGACGAGGTTCCGGCGGCGATAAAGCTCGGTCCACCACTGAAAGAGGCTGACATGGACGCCACTGCGCCGAAGGCGGACGCCGGCGATTTGGTGTCTATTCCCGGTTTGGGAAGTCGAACGGTGGTGCAGCAACAGCGCACCCTGTTCTTCCTGGGAGGCGCGTCACTTTTGGTGTTGGGCGCGGTCACGGTGTTCGCGCTCAATCAATCTGACAAAGTGGCGCAACAACTTGGAGCTACGGGTCAGGCGCTAATGCAGTCCCAGCGGCTTGCAAAATCAGTTTCACAGGCGGTGGTGGGTAGTGCCCAAGCCTTCCCGGACGTGTCCGATAGTGCGGATGTGTTGTCCAAAACAACCCGGGGCTTGCAGTCCGGTGACGATGCCTTGAAATTGAAACCGCTGGGCGATGCCTATGTGCATGAGCTGGAAAAGATCATGCCCTTGGTGGACCGTGCCGAGAAGAGCGCGAAGACCGTGATGGGGCAGCAAAAGATTCTGACCCAGATTGGTTCGGCGTTGCGACTGATCAACCGGCAGTCTTCCGATCTGCTTGAGGTTGCCGAAGCGATTTTGGCGATGAAGCTCCAGCAAAATGCGCCTTCCGTGGAGATCACCTCGGTGGGGCAGTTGGTGATGTTGACCCAACGCATTGGCAAATCGTCCAATGAATTCTTGACGGCCGAAGGCGTGAGCCCGGAGGCGGTTTTCCTACTGGGCAAGGACTTGAATACCTTCAAGGAAATTTCACAGGGTCTGCTGTCAGGTAGCCAGGAGTTGCGGTTGTCAGCTGCCAAAGACGCCGGTACGCGGGAGCAGCTCGAAGCCCTGATCAAGATGTATGAAGAGACTCGGGTCCAGGCTAGCGCGATTTTGGGTAACTTGCAGGGCCTGGTGTCTGCGCGCGAGGCGCAGGATGCGATTATTGCGGACAGTGAGCCGCTGCGCCGTAACCTGGAAGAAGTCCAAACCGAGCTGTCGGGTCAAACGGGCATTGGTGGCGCGGCCTTTGCTGTGTTGGTTTTGGCTGCTGCCTTTGCATTGGCCTGTGCGGGCGGATTGTCCTATGTGCAGCTGCAAGACAGCCGTCGGCGCCAGGTGGCTGCAGAAGACCAGCGGGTCGAAGCCGAGCGCCAGGAACACGAAGCCAAGCGCGTCAACGATGCCAATCAAGCGGCTATTTTGCGCCTGATGAACGAACTGCAAACAGTGGCTGAAGGCGATTTGACGCAGGAAGCCACAGTGACCGAGGACATTACCGGCGCCATTGCCGACTCGGTGAACTACACGGTGGAAGAGTTGCGCTCTTTGGTGTCCAACGTTCAAAGCACGGCGTCCCGGGTGGCGCAAACGACAGCCGACGTGGATGCCACGTCCACCGAGCTGCTAGCAGCGTCCAACGAGCAGTTGCACGAAATTCGGGAAACCGGCCGATCCGTCGTGGATATGGCCGGACGCATCAATGAAGTGTCTGTCCAGGCGCAAGAGTCTGCAACAGTAGCCCGCCAGTCCCTGTTGGCGGCCGAGTCAGGCCTGAAGGCGGTGCAGGACGCCATCGGCGGTATGAACTCGATTCGTGACCAGATCCAGGAAACATCCAAGCGCATCAAGCGGCTGGGTGAATCGTCACAGGAGATCGGTGAAATCACCGAGCTGATTTCGGACATTACGGAACAGACCAACGTCTTGGCGTTGAATGCGGCCATCCAGGCGGCAAGCGCCGGTGAAGCGGGCCGCGGTTTCTCGGTGGTTGCGGAAGAGGTTCAGCGACTGGCCGAACGTTCAGCGGATGCGACACGTCAGATTTCCGCTCTGGTGAAGGCGATTCAGACGGATACACAAGACGCGATTGGCGCTATGGAACGTTCCACACAGGGTGTGGTGGAAGGGGCAAAACTGTCCGACAACGCCGGTACCGCTTTGACCGAAATTGACCGCGTGTCACGGCAGGTGGCCGATCTGATTGAGCAAATTTCAAGCTCAGCGTCTCGGGAAGCCGGTCTGGCCAACGTAGTGGCCGACAACATCCAGCACATTTTTGCGGTAACCGAGCAGACCGGAGAAGGCACGCGGGTCACAGCGACCCAGGTGCGTGAACTCTCTCGCATGGCCGAAGAGCTGCGCCAATCGGTTTCGCGTTTCAAAATCAGCTGATAGCGGACCTTCGAGCGTCCATTCAGAACAGAGATCCCAGGAGAGCCCGAACCCATGTCATCGAATTCTGCCGCTCCCGGCGACCATGAACTGGCGGTCAGCGATCTGGGCCCTTTGGCCTGGGTGCTGGATGAACTTCGCAAGTCTTTGGACGGTGCTACCAAGGCACTTCGCCGTTTTGTGCGTGATGCGGAGTTGGCTCGTGGTTCCAATTTGTCAGAGCTTGATGCTAGTCATCTGCGCATTGCCCGGCAGCAGTTACACCAGGCAGTCGGTGCCTTGGAGATGGTCGGGTTGGGCGCGCCCGCCAAGATGTTGCGCGCGATGGAAGGCCTGGCGCAGAAGTTTGTGCAGCGGCCGGAACTGTGCAGTGAAGAAGCTGCGAGCCGCGTTGAGCGCGCAAGTTTCGCCCTGACCGAATACCTCGAAGGCGTGCTCAAGGGAAAGACTGCGTCTTCTGTGGCTTTGTTTCCGCAGTATCGAGCGGTACTTGAGCTGGCCGGCGGAGACCGCGCGCATCCGGCGGATTTGTGGCCGGTTGAGTGGCGCTGGCTGGAAGTACCATTGCAGGCCGGTATATCTGCGCTGTCGTTCACTCCAGGCCTGCGTGGTCAGATGGATCAGGCAGTCTTGCGCGTCATGCGCACAGGGGACGCGAAGTCAGCAAGGCGCATGAGCGACCTGTGTGCGGGTCTCGCTGCGGGGCAGACGGTTTTGGAGCCAAGGACTTTCTGGGCCATCTGTTCGGCATTTTTCGAAGGTGTTGCCATGGGCTTGTGCCCAGCGGATGTTTACACCAAGCGTGCCGCATCTCGGGTACTGCGGCAATACACATCACTTTCGCGTGGTGATCTGAGTATTTCAGATCGACTGGCGCACGATCTGGTCTTTTTTTGTTCACTCTCCGTCCCGGGGGCTGAACAAAGCGCGCCTGCGCTCAACGCGGTGCGATCCACCTATGGGCTGGAGCGGACCAAGCCGGTCCAATACGAAACCGAGCAGTTTGGACGCTTTGATCCAGCGCTGATGGTGCTGGCACGCAAGCGCATTGCGACGGCAGCAGAGACCTGGTCGGCGCTGGCCGGTGGTGATACCAACCGTCTCAAAGTGGTGTCAGAGCAGTTTGGTGTCGTAGCCGAATCAGTGGTGAAGTTGCACCCGGAGAGTGGCGAATTGGGCAGGGCGCTGACGCGTGCTATCGACACGACGGTGCGCTCGGGCGCGGCGCCAGTGGCTCCGGTCGCTATGGAGGTGGCCACGGCTATCCTGTATCTGGAGGCCGCATACGACGACCTGGACCCCACCGAATCCAATATGGCTGAGCGCAGCGCGCGGCTGGCCATGCGTCTGGAGCATGTGATCGCAGGTGGTCAGCCGGAGCCCCTTGAGGCCTGGATGGAAGAGCTCTATCGCCGGGTCAGCGATCGCCAGACCATGGGCAGTGTGGTCGATGAGTTGCGTACGTCCTTGGCGGATGTAGAGAAGTCACTGGACCAGTTTTTCAGAAATCCCCAGGACAAGGCACCTTTACGTGAAGTGCCCAGTCAATTGGCGCAAATGCGGGGTGTGTTTTCTGTTTTGGGACTGGACCAGCCATCCCTTGCGGCCTTGCGCATGCGGTCGAGCGTCGAGCAGTTCCTGGTGGACGACATTGATGAAGCGACTGCAAGACGCGGCATATTCGAGAAGCTGGGCAATAGCCTGGGTGCGATGGGTTTCCTCATCGACATGCTGAGCTATCAACGCGCATTGGCAAAGAAGCTCTTTGTTTATGACGAGGAAGCAGGCGAATTCAAGCCGCTGATGGGGCGTGAGCGGGCAGCGCCCGAGGTGACGATGCCGACGGCGGCGGTGCCACGACTGGATACGGTTACACCCGAAGCTGTCAAGCCGATGGAAGAGATTCCGACGGAAGTTGCGCACGCGGTACCCCCGAGCCCATCGCCTTTGCCTGTGGTGGCAGCACCACCAAGTGCACCGTCGACGGAAGATCTCTCCGATGACGAGGCCGAGCTGATTGACATCTTTCTGGAAGAGGCCGGCGAAGTTGTACAAAATGGGCTGGTTGCAGCCAAGGCCCTGGAGGAGGATCCCTCCAATTTGGCTGAACAAACCACGCTTCGCCGCGCGTTCCATACGCTCAAGGGCAGTTCACGCATGGTCGGACTCAACGACTTTGGCGAGGCTGCGTGGTCATTCGAGCAGTTGTTCAACAATTGGCTGGCTGAGCAGCGCCCGGCCAGCGATGAGCTGATCACGGCGGCCAGTACCGCCATGCAGGCATTCGGTCGCTGGGTGGCGGACATCGCAGCGCATCGAGACGCAGGCTGGAACGCTCAGGATTTCCGCAAATCATCGGACTCTCTGCGCCTGGATGGCAAATGGATTCCCTTGCGTACGCCAGGCGCGTCGGACGGCATTGCAGCCGCGGAGGTGGTCGTTTCGGAACCGCTGGCGTTCGAAGGGCCTGCCTCGACAGACACCCCTGCTGTTGCCGAGGTACCCGCCACAGAGACTCGCCCCGATTTTGCGGCTACCCAGACCTTTGGATTTGAGACCACGCAGGCCTTTACCCGTGATGGCGCCCAGGAGCCAGCGCAAGCCTTCCAGAGTGCCACCGAGGTCACTGAAGTTGATTTCGGGGATTTTGATTTTGGCGATAAGCCCGCTGAAGTTGCACCGACGTCTGAGGAGGCTCCTGTTCCGCAGGCAGAGCATGAGGCAGCCGCAGTACCTCTGCAGGCGGAAGATATTGACTTTGCTCTTGAGTCGCAGGAGGTTGAACCCCTGCCAGTAGAAGCTGTAGCGCCACCTGACGCAACGCCCTTCGCGGTTGTGGAAGATCATTTGCCAGAGCCAGAGCCAGAGCCAGAGCCAGAGCCAGAGCCAGAGCCAGAGCCTGAGCCAGAGCCAGAGCCAGAGCCAGAGCCAGAGCCAATTCCTGTGGTCGAGGCGGTTCTGGAGCCGATGCCGCAAGAATTGGAGACCCCGGTCCTGGAAGCTCCGCTGGATGAAGCAGAGTTGGCAACACCTGACGTTGCGGAGGTGGTGGAAGAGCAAGTCAAGGTCATTGGACACCTGCGCCTGAGTATCCCGCTGTATAACGTTTACCTCAATGAAGCCGATGAATGGTCCAGGCGCCTGCAGATCGAGTTGAGCGAGTGGGCGATGGAGTTGCAACGTCCGTTGCCGGATTCGCTCGTTTCGCTGGCGCACTCGTTGCTCGGCAGTTCTGCCACGGTCGGTTTTGTGGCTTTGTCTGACATGGCACGTGCGCTCGAGCAGGCTTTGCAGCACGTTCAATTGCACCGTCAGGGAACACCCGCGCAGGCCGAGGTTTTCTCCAACGCGGCGGAAGACATCCGCCGTTTGTTGCACCAATTTGCGGCAGGTTTCCTCAAGGAATCCGATGCCACCGTTCTGGCGGCCCTGCATACGATTATCGAGACCGAGTTTCCCGCACCGACGATGGATTCCATCGCCGATGCGCTGGACGACGATATGGTCAACCTGGACGACGAGGACCTTGAAACGGTCGCCCCACTCGTTGAGATGCCCGCGGTGGCGACCGCGGACTTGCCCGCACCCGCGCCCCTGTCCGTGGTCGCGGCTCCGCTCAGCGTTGCCCAGGCGCACGATGACGATGAAATTGACGCGGTCGACCACTTGGACGAAGACCTCTTCCCGATATTTGAGGAAGAAGCGATTGATTTGATGCCACAGCTGGGCAATGCCTTGCGCCAGTGGGTCGCCGTACCGGACAATTTGAAAGCCCGTAACGAAGTTCTTCGCGTGTTGCATACCTTGAAAGGTAGTGCGCGCTTGGCTGGCGCCATGCGCTTGGGTGAAATGGCCCACCGGATGGAGTCGAGCATCGAGCAGATTGGCTCAGAGCAATTGCAGTCTGTCCAGCTCGAACCGCTGTTGACCCGATTTGACGCACTGCAAACCACCTTTAGCAATTTGGGGGCCGCGCCGGGTGAAGAAGAGGTTCCCGCCGCCGCTGTGGCCGAGGCGACCGCAGCAGAAGTGGCTGCGGCGCCAGTGCCCGTACCGGCTGGAGTGCCGGTCAAGGTGCTCCCACGCGGCCTGGCTGCAGTTTCCACCGTGCGTCAACCCGCCAACCAATCGGTTCGGGTGCGTTCGCAATTGCTCGACCGTTTGGTCAACCAGGCCGGCGAAGTGATGATCTCCCGTGCCCGCATGGAGGCACGTCTGACGCAATTGCGCTCATCACTTGGCGATTTGAGCGGCAATCTGGAGCGCCTGCGCAACCAACTGCGAGACGTGGAATTGCAGTCCGAATCGCAAATGCAGTCGCGTTTGGCCCAGACCAAGGATTCGGCCCAGGCTTTCGATCCGCTGGAGTTCGACCGCTTTACCCGTGTGCAGGAATTGACCCGCATGATGGCCGAGTCCGTGCACGACGTGGCCACCGTGCAGCGTAACCTGCAGCGCTCGGTCGAAGGGGCGGAAGATGACCTCATTGCCCAGGGCCGTCAGGCGCGGGAGCTGCAGCGCGATCTGCTGCGCACGCGCATGGTGGAGTTCGAGAGCATTTCCGAACGCCTGTACGGCGTGGTCCGCCAGGCCGCCAAAGACTCTGGCAAACAGGTCAAGCTCGATATTACCGGCGGCTCCATTGAAATGGATCGTGGTGTGCTGGACCGCATGGGCCCCGCGTTCGAGCACATGTTGCGCAACTCGGTGGCACACGGTATTGAAAGTGCGGCCGAACGCGTTGAGGCGGGCAAGCCAGCTGCCGGCACGATCACCATTCACGTCAACCAGGAAAGCAATGACGTGTCTGTCGCCTTCAGTGACGATGGCGGCGGTCTGCATCTGGACAAGATTCGCGCCAAGGCCATCGCCAACGGCGTGTTGGCGGCCGATCAGGCGCTGAGTGAGAGCGATGCAGCCAATCTGATCTTCACGCCCGGTTTCTCGACCGCTGACCAGGTGACCGAATTGGCGGGTCGTGGCATCGGCATGGACGTGGTGCGCTCCGAAGTGAACGCGCTGGGTGGGCGCATCGAGACCGCGACCGAGCAGGGTCATGGGACAACGTTCAAGGTGATTTTGCCGCTGACCACCGCGGTGACGCAGGTCGTGATGCTGCGCGTTGGCGATTTCACCATTGGTGTCCCCTCAGGACTGGTTGAGACCGTTTTGCGCACACCCGCAGCCGTCCTGGAACAGGCGTATCAGAAGGAAGGCTTTGACATGGCCGGGCAGGTGCTGCCCTTCTTCTGGGCGGGAGCCTTGTTACAGGTATCGGCTCACAGCAACGAGCCACCGACCAAGACCCGCTCCGTGGCCGTTTTCCGAAGCGCCGGTCAGCGACTGGCCCTGCACGTGGATGAAGTGCTGGGTAACCGAGAAGTCGTGGTCAAGAACCTGGGCCCACAGCTGGCGCAACTGCCAGGCCTGGCGGGTGTATCGGTTCTGGCATCGGGCGCGGTTGCGCTGATTTACAACCCGGTGGCGCTGGCTGCCGTGTACGGTGAGCAGGCGCGGCAGTTGCATCAATCGGTGGTGGCTGCGTCGGCGGAGGCGGGCGGCAGCCCTGCAAATCCGCAGGCCACTGCGCTGAGCGTCGTCAATCAAGTGCCATTGATTCTGGTGGTCGATGACTCGATCACGGTACGTCGCGTCACCCAGCGCTTGCTCAAGCGCGAGGGCTATCGCGTCGCACTCGCATCGGACGGTCTGGATGCCCTGGAAAAATTGCAGGAAGAAAAGCCAACCGTGGTGTTGTCCGATATCGAAATGCCCCGCATGGACGGTTTCGATCTGGCCCGCAACATCCGCGGTGATGCCCGTCTGCGTGATCTGCCCATCATCATGATCACGTCCCGCATTGCCGGCAAACACCGTGAGCATGCCAAGGAGCTTGGCGTTGACCACTATCTGGGCAAGCCCTACTCGGAAGACGAACTGCTGGGCCTGGTGCGCAGCTACTGTACGTCTGACGTCGAGGCCTGAAGGCCTTTGCGAACGACGGCGTAGCGCTCCAGTGTCCGCGCCCTTGCTTGGGCGTGGTCAACGATCGGCATGGGGTAGTTGCCCCCTAAAGTCACTCCAGCGGCGGCCAAATCAGCTGGTTTGGCACACCACGGTGCGTGAATCTGACGCACATCCAGCCGTGCGAGTTGAGGCACATAGCGCTTGATGAACTTGCCGTGTGCGTCGAATTTCTCGCTTTGGCTGATTGGGTTGAAAATGCGGAAATAGGGCTGGGCGTCGCAACCGCTGGAGCTGACCCATTGCCAGCCGCCATTGTTTGCGGACAGGTCAAAGTCGTTGAGCTTTTCCGCAAAATAGCGCTCGCCCCAGCGCCAGTCAATCCCCAGATGCTTGACCAGAAAACTGCCGGCCACCATGCGCAGCCGGTTGTGCATGTACCCCGTCTGGTTCAGTTGCGCCATGGCCGCATCCACCAGCGGGTAACCGGTGCAGCCCTGGCACCAGGCCGCAAACCGGGTTTGTGCCTGCGTACCGTGTTCCCATACGATCTGGTCGTACTCGGGTTTGAACGCGCCGTCCACCACATGGGGGAAATTCGCCAATACCTGAAAATAAAAATCCCGCCAGACCAGTTCCCCCAGCCACACCGATGCGCCAGCGCTGCCCTGGAGGCTGCGTTGCAAGGCCAGCGACACCAGTTGGCGGATGGACACCGTGCCAAACCGCAAATGCACACTGAGATAGCTCGGGCCCTTGACGGAAGGGAAATCGCGGGTCTGGCCATACTGGTCCATGCGTTCCCAAAAATCGTCCACCAGCAGACGCGCCTTGCCAGCTCCTGCGCCAATGCCCAGGGCCTGAAGGTTGGTGGCAGAAAAGCCCAGGGTGTCCAGCGATGGAACCGGTTCGGCATAGGCCTGTGGGCGTTCGGCCAGTGCCTGCGCATGGGGACCGCAGGCATGCTGCACCGGAGGCGTATCACCCAACCGGGCCAGCCAGGCCCGCTTGTAGGGGGTGAAGACCCCATAGGGCTTGCCGGTTTGCGTCAACACCTCACGGCGCTCAAAAATCACATGGTCTTTGACGGTGACAAGCGCTCTGCGCTGGGAGGCCAGCGCGCTGTGGACCGCTGCATCCCGGGCCATGGCCCCGGGTTCGTAGTCGTGGGCCGCAAAAACTGCTTGTGCGTTTAGTGTCTCCGCCAGTTGAGGAATCACGGCAGTGGCAAAGCCGTGCTGGACGATCAGCCCCGCCAGCGGCTTGCCTGCCAGTGCGCGCAAATCGGCGTCCAGTTCCACCAGCGATTCCCGAATGAACTCCACCCGCCGGTCTGCGCGCGGCAGGGGGGCCAGGATGGCGCGGTCAAAAACAAAGACGCAATGCACCCGGCTGCAGCGTTCCAGGGCAGCATGGAGTGCAGCGTTGTCGTGTACCCGCAAGTCACGGCGAAACCATACCAGGCCCGTGTCAAATTCTTTTCGCATGGCAGCCGTTAAAATCTATGAATGTCCGGCGATTCTGCACCCATCAACCTCACGAATCACTTCCTGATTGCAATGCCCGGACTGGAAGATGCGATATTTTCCAAGAGCGTCGTGTATGTCTGCGAGCACACCGCGCGGGGCGCCTTGGGCCTGGTCATCAACAAGCCGGCCGATCTCAAAATGGCGGCCCTGTTCGGCAAGGTCGACCTGCCACTCAAACGCCAGGACCTGACTGACACGCCTGTGTTCCAGGGTGGCCCGGTGCAGATCGAGCGCGGTTTTGTGTTGCACGAGTCCGTCTTCCCGGCCCATGCTCGGCCGGAGCAGGCTTTGTATGCGTCCACCATGACCATCCCCGGCGGACTGGAGATGACCACCTCCAAGGATGTGCTCGAAGCCCTGTCCAGCGGCTCGGGTCCCCGCCGGGTACTGGTGTCGCTGGGTTATTCGGCCTGGGGCGAAGGCCAGCTCGAAACCGAATTGGGCGAAAACAGCTGGCTGACCGTCGATGCCGACCAGAGCGTCATTTTTGACACCCCGGTTGAAGAGCGTTATGACAAGGCCCTGGCCCTGCTGGGCCTGCAGGCCTGGATGATTTCGTCGCAGGTGGGCCACGCATGAGCGGGGGGCCAGCCGACCTACAGGCAACAGCGGTTCCGGCTGCATTGAATTCTTTTTTGGCGATAGATTTTGGAATGAAACGAACCGGCGTGGCGGTCGGCAACCGATTGCTGCGAACCGCCCAGCCGGTCGGTTCGGTGAAGGCCGAAGGCGACGCCCGGTTTGCTCTGATCGAAAAGCACCTCAAGGAATGGCAGCCCGACGCGCTGGTCATCGGTGTGCCCTACCATCCCGACGGCGCTGTCCACGAGAACACGACACGGGCCAAGAAATTTGGCCGACAGTTGCACGGCCGCTTCAAGCTGCCGGTGTTCGAGGTGGATGAGCGTTACAGCACGACCGAGGCCCTGGCCAGCGGTGCCAAAGACGCCGACGCTGCGTCGGCCTGCATTATTTTGGAACAGTTCTTAAGGAGTTTGCCGTGAGTACATTGACGAGCGCCGCCGGGCCGTCCCAAGGCGGGAGCGACCCCTCGGGGGGCAGCGAAGGTCGCGTAGCGACGAGCTTAGGGGCGCTGCTGCTAGATGCGGAAGCGCTATACAAGGAACTGCTGCGCGGCGTGCAGTTGATGTCTGGCCCGAACACGCGATTGGTCGGGATCACATCGGGTGGCGCCTGGCTGGCCGAGCGCCTGCAAAAGGACATGAACCTGCCAGGCCAGGCCGGCAAGATTTCATCGGCCATGCACCGCGACGACTTTGCCCAGCGCGGCCTGTCCAGCGGCGGCCAGACCGTGTTGCCCTTTGATGTCAACGGGGCAGACATCCTGATCCTGGACGACGTGCTCTACACCGGGCGCACGCTGCGCGCCGTGATCAACGAACTGTTCGACTACGGCCGCCCGGCCAGCGTGAAGCTGGCCGTGCTGGTGGACCGCGGCGGGCGCGAGTTGCCGGTGCAGGCCGACTTTGCCGCAGCCCGTGTGACGCTGGCGGCCAACCAATCCTTGGCTCTCGCCCGCAGCGATGCTGGTGTCTTCAGCTTTGATGTGAAAGACGTCTGACATGCTCTACAAACGCAACCCCCAACTCAATAAGCACGGTGAACTCGTGCACCTGCTGTCGGTCGAAGGTCTGCCCAAAAGCATACTTACCCATATCCTCGACACGGCAGCCAACTTCGTCTCGGTCAATGACCGCGAAGTGAAGAAGGTGCCACTGCTGCGCGGCAAGAGCGTGTTCAACCTGTTCTTCGAGAACTCCACGCGCACCCGCACCACGTTCGAGATCGCGGCCAAGCGTCTCTCGGCCGACGTCATCAACCTGGACATTGCGCGCTCGTCGGCCTCCAAGGGTGAGTCGTTGCTGGACACCATTGCCAACCTGAGCGCGATGGCCGCCGACATGTTCGTCGTGCGCCACAGCGAATCCGGCGCGCCCTACCTGATCGCCCAGCACGTGGCGCCCCATGTGCACGTCATCAACGCCGGCGACGGCCGCCATGCCCACCCCACACAGGGCCTGCTGGACATGTTCACGATCCGGCACTTCAAGAAAGACTTCACCAACCTCACGGTGGCCATCGTCGGCGACGTGCTGCACTCGCGCGTGGCGCGTTCCGACATCCACGCACTCACCACGCTGGGGTGTGCCGAAGTGCGTGTGGTCGGCCCCAAGACCCTGGTGCCGTCGGACCTGGCGCAGATGGGTGTGCGGGTCTGTCACACGCTGGAAGAGGGCATCAAGGATTGCGACGTCATCATCATGCTGCGCCTGCAAAACGAGCGCATGAGTGGCGCACTGCTGCCCTCCATGCATGAATTCTTCAAGAGCTACGGCCTCACGCCCGAGAAGCTGTTGCTGGCCAAGCCGGATGCCATCGTCATGCACCCCGGTCCTATCAACCGCGGGGTCGAGATTGACTCCGCCGTGGTCGACGGCAAGCAAAGCGTGATCCTGCCGCAAGTCACATTCGGCATCGCCGTGCGCATGGCGGTGATGAGCATAGTGGCCGGTAACGAATCCGATTCCCGAGGCAGCAAATGATGTCCAAGAAAACACTGATCAAAGGCGGCCAGGTCATCGATCCCGCCAGTGGCTATAAGGAAAATGCCGACGTAGCCCTCGTCGGATCTGAGGTTGTAGCTATCAAAAACATAGCGACTGACTTCGCGCCCGACACCACCATCGACGCCACCGGCTGCATCGTCATGCCCGGTCTGGTCGATCTGGCGGTGCGCCTGCGCGAACCCGGCCAGGAGCACGCCGGCATGCTGGCCTCGGAAATGGCGGCGGCCGTGGCCGGCGGCGTCACCAGCGTGGTCTGCCCGCCCGACACCGAGCCGGTACTGGACGAGGCCGGTCTGGTCGAAATGCTGCGCCACCGCGCCGAGCTGCTGAAGCAGGCCCGTTTGTTTCCGCTGGGTGCGTTGACCCGCAATCTGGAGGGCGAGGTGCTGACCGAGATGTTGCACCTCACACAAGCCGGTTGCATCGGCTTCAGCCAGGCCGAAGTGCCTCTGGCCAACACGCAAGCCATGCTGCGCGCGCTGCAATACGCCAGCACCTTTGGCTACACCGTGTGGTTGCGCCCGCAGGAGCTGTACCTGGGCAAGGGCGTGGCGGCCAGCGGCCCGCTGGCCACGCGCATGGGCTTGTCCGGCATTCCGGTGGCGGCCGAGACCATTGCCCTGCACACCATCTTCGAGCTGGTGCGTTCCACTCAGGCGCGTGTGCACCTGTGCCGCCTCAGCAGCGCGGCCGGCGTGGCCCTGGTGCGCCAAGCCAAGGCCGAGGGCCTGCCCATTACCTGCGACGTCAGCATCAACTCCCTGCACCTGACCGATGTGGACATGGGCTACTTCGACAGCCGCATGCGCCTTAATCCCCCACTGCGCCAACAACGCGACCGCGACGCCCTGCGTGCCGGTCTGCTTGAGGGCACGATTGACGCGCTGGTGTCGGACCACACACCGGTGGACGAAGACGCCAAGGCGCTGCCGTTCGCCGAGAGTGAGCCGGGCGCCACCGGGCTGGAGTTGCTGCTCAGCCTGGCCTACAAGTGGGCGCAAGATGACGGCATTCCTCTGCACCAGGCCCTGGGCGTGGTGACCCACCGGCCGGCGGCGGTGGTCAGTTCCGCGCTGGGACCCCTGGCGGCCAGCGCCGGGCGTCTGGTAGTGGGCGGGGTGGCGGATATCTGTGTCTTCGACCCGAACGCGGCCTGGACCGTCGAGGCCTCGGCTCTGCGCAGCCAGGGGCACAACACGCCGTTTGAAGGCTATGAGCTACCCGGGCGCGTGCGCGCCACGCTGGTGGGCGGGCACCTGGCGTACCGTGCCTGAGTCAGCAGGTCCCGTGGCCCACACCGTGGTTGGGGCGTGGCGGTGAACCGGGCGTTGGCCTGCTGGCGCCTGCTGCGGGTGGTGCTGCACATCCTGGGTGGGATATGGACCATCCTGGTCGTCTTTCCACGCCTGGCCCCGGCCCAAAGGCATGCACGCGTTCAGGCCTGGGCCCTCGAAATGCTTGCCTGTATTGCTATCAAATTGGTAGTGAAGGGTACTCCGCCGGTGGCCGGTCCGATGCTGCTGGCCGCCAACCATATTTCCTGGATTGACATTGTCGTGGTGCATGCGACCCGCCATTGCCGCTTTGTCTCCAAGGACGAGATTGCGCGCTGGCCGCTGGTGTCCACACTGGCGAACGCTGCCGACACGCTGTACATCACCCGCGAATCCCGCCGCGACGCCATGCGCGTGGTGCACCAGATGGCGCAGTGCCTGCGCGACGGCGATGTGCTGGCCATTTTTCCGGAGGGCACGACGGGCGACGGTACCAGCCTGCTGCCGTTTCACGCCAACCTGCTGCAAGCCGCCATCTCGGCTGATGCGCCAGTGCAACCGGTGGCGCTGCAGTTCATGGACGGTCAGACCGGCGCGATCAGTTTTGCTCCGTGTTATGTGGGCGATGACACATTGTGGCAATCGCTGTGGCGCACACTGTGCGCACACGACGTACAGGCCGTGGTGCAGTTTGGGACACCCGAGCGGGCGCAAGGCCGTGACCGGCGCGCCTGGGCTGCGGACCTGCGTGAGGTCATTGCAGACTTGCGGCGCACGCATTCCTTCTTTGATCCTTGTCATTGAAGTTCGCGGTGGGAACCCTAGCATTGAAATATCAATAAGGAGGTTCTTATGACAACAAGCCTTTCTCTTCGTGCCTTTCCTGTTGTCGTCTTGGCAGTGTCAGCGTTGCTGAGCGTCGGTTGTGCCGTATCGCCGCCCGTTGCAGAGAAAATGGTTTTGGCCCCTGTGGGGTCGACCATAACCTACCACCGCAAGAGTTCAGGTGGACTGGGTGCCTATGACGGCAAGGTGGTCTGGAACATGACCCAGAGCACTTGGCAAGGTCAGCAGGTTTACTCTTTCGGGTCTCCAGTGGCAGGTGCTACGCTGCATGAGCCATCGCGTTTTGGCATCCTTGCGCAGTTGAACCCTGCGGGGCAGCCCATCATGTCTTTCAATCCACCCATCACCTATCCCTGGCCCTTGGAAGTGGGCAAGACCTGGACGTCGACCCACACCATGACCTTGCATTCCAGCGGCAAGACGATGCCAATGAGCATCAACGGAAAAGTGGAGTCTTGGGGTGATGTCACTGTACCCGCAGGCACATTCAAGGCCTACAAGCTGGTGTGGACGGACAGCTCCGGTGATGTCGAAACCCGCTGGATCAGCCCGCAGGATGCTCTGGCGACCGTCAAGCGTCATATTGATCGACCGGCAACACATCCTCAGGGTGCAGGCGTACTGGACGCCGAGTTGCTGTCCTTCACATTCCCCGCAAAGTAGCCGGGTCGCAACCAGAGCGTCGCCACGTTCAGAACTGCGCTGTGGGACTTTCAATCTGGGAGTGGCGGCTGTTGAGGTGAAAACCGTGAAACGATCGTCATTCATTGCATTGCTACTGCTACTACCGCTCGGTCGGCTGGCATGGGCTCAAATCGACACTTTGCCCGAAGGGTTGGGCAAGAAAATCACTACGCCCGAGGGTTTGCGGGACGTCATAGCGAGCAAGGACCCGCGCATTGTCATCGTCGACGTGCGGCCACCGGATGAGTATGCCGCGGGGCACATTCCCACAGCCATCAACATCCCTGGTGGTTTGACCGCAGACATCAAGGATCCACCTGCAAAAGACAAATACCTTGTGCTCTACTGCTTCGGCGGCAGGCGGTCACCCACCGCCGGCCAGAAGATGCTTGCCGACGGGTACAAGCATGTCTTTGTCTGGGGCGGCATTGTCAACTGGCCGTTCCCAAAGGAAATCTCGGCCAACTAGACGCAGCGCAAGGCGGCTGACGCGGCACTCTCGGGCAGAACGACGGGTTCTAAGGCAGCGAAGGCTTTTCTGCCAGCAGCTGCTGCAAATGCCGTGTTCGCTCGGCCCGCGGCAACTCCGCGAGTTGTCGCACCGCCGCGTGGAAGGCCCTCCAGTCGCCCGGCTGGCGGTTGAACAATGCCTCAAAGGCCGCCACCCAATCGTCGTAGGCGGCCAATGCGCCAAAAGCCGCGTTGTTGGCATTGGCGACCCAGGCGTCATACGGCCCCAAGCCACCCCAGCCCTGCTTGAGTTGCGCGTAAGCCTGGCGAAACTCGGCGTAAGCGGCACGCTTCCTGGTCTCTCGCGCACCTGCGTCGGGCAGGGCGTCGTCGCCCAGCGCATAAATCGCCTGCAGTTGCTGGCGGGTTTTGGCCGTGAGTGTGCGAAAGGCCCGCCGCCGGGCGTCGAAGTCGGCGTATTCCGCTTGCACGGTGGGGTTGGCCTGGCTGGCCAGCCAGGCTGTGCTGCCCAGGCGCTCGACAGCCGTTGCAAACGATTCGTTGAACGCGGTGTCGTCCTTGACGTACACCACCTGGTGCGCCAGCTCATGGAAAATCATGCGGGCCAGTTCCCCTTGCGGATACTGGATAAAGGTGCTGAGCAAGGGGTCGCCGCCCAGCCAGTTCATCCAGCCCAGAGTGGAATAGGCGGGCACGCCGTAGACGCTGGCTTCCAGTCCTTGTGCACGCAACGACTCGGCCTCCCGTTTTGCATCCTGCTCGTCAAAGTAGCCGCGGTAGCCCACACAACCCGCCACCGGAAAGCACCAGGTCTTGAGCGTCAGCGAATAGACCGGGGCCGCCGCCACATTCCACACCACCGCACGCCGCAGCAACTGGGCATAGCGGTGGTAGCTGGTGTTGTCGGGCAAGTACAGGTTGCTGACGGCAAAACGTCGGATGTCCTGCGCCAGCAGCAGGCGTTGCTTCAGTGCTAGTGGGGTGCTTTCGTCGGCCAGCCAATCGTCTATCGGCCGCGCCGCCTGCAGTATCTTCAGATGGCCGGTGGCCGAGTCCAGCAGGTAGGTCGTGTCCGCGCAACCCGTGGTCAGCAGGGCAGCGGCAAGCCAAATGCCGGCGTTAGCCAACCGACTAGCGATCTGCCTTGACCGCCAAAATGGGGCAGGGGATCGTCAATAGCAGCTCCTGTGCAACGCTGCCCATGATGAGTTTTCCAAGCGGTGAGCGGTTGCGCAGACCAATCACCAGCAGGGAGACCGGCAAGCTTGCCACCAGCGCCTCAATTTCTTCCACCGCGCTCTTGCCGCGACCGAACTGTTTGAATTCGGCGCTCAGGCCCGGCTCATCCAGCAAACGTTCGATCCGTTCAACGTCCTGGGCACTGGCCATGGCAGCGTCATCGCCGCTGCCCGGCGTGGCGTTGACCACCAGCAGGTGCTCGTTGCGGCGCCTGGCTATCTCGATACCCTTGAACAGTGCGGCCTGTCCTTCGGGGCGGGGTGCGTAGGCAACGATGATTGTCATGCGGTTCTCCTGGTTTGATCACTTCAGCAGCGATAAGGTTATCAGACCCATCAGCCATGCGGGGCTTGCAGGCCCGTGCTGTGCCTTAATTTTAGGGAGGACTTCCTGTGGCACATTGCTTTAGGTGACAGCATTGGTGCGCAAGCGTCCGCAGGTGCCCTCGTTACCGTCTGCGCCGCGCTAGCGCTCGCGCTTGAAGGTCACCACGTGGTCCACCTGGGCCCGTATGCCGATCCACTCGCCCAGGCGGTGGTCGTGGTGGCTGGGCACGTGGGCCTGCACGGTCTGGCCACCGGCCAGACGCAGTGTGTACAAGAATTCAGAACCCCGAAACGCCTTGCGCAGAATCTCGGCTTTGACCGGTGCATCGTCGTCGTGCACGATATCGTCGGCGCGCAGCAGCACGTCGCACAGGCCGGAAGCGTAGGCCGAGGGCAGGGGGCATTCGGCGATATTGCTCAGCTCACCCAGCGCCGTTTTCACCACGGTCTGGCCGTCCACTTCAACCAGCGCGGCCGGTGCAAACACCCCGTGGCCGATGAAGCCGGCCACAAAACGCGTGGCCGGGCGGTGGTACAACGAGTAGGCGTCATCCCACTGGTGCAGCGCGCCCTCGTGCATGACGCCAATCATGTCGCCTATGGCAAAGGCCTCGAGCTGGTCGTGGGTCACAAACAATGCCGTGGCGCCGGCAGCTTTCAGGATGCCTCGCACTTCGTGGGCCAGGCGTTCGCGCAGGTCCACGTCCAGGTTGGAAAAGGGCTCGTCGAGCAACAATAGCTGTGGCCGTGGGGCCAAGGCCCGCGCAAGGGCCACACGTTGTTGCTGGCCGCCCGACAGTTCGTGCGGATAACGGTGCTGGCTGTCGCCTAGCCCCACCCACTCCAATACCTCGCTGACGCGGGCCGCGCGCTGCTCCGTGGGCCAGTCGTGGATGCCGAAGGCAACATTGCGCTGCACGTCCAAGTGGGGAAACAGCGCGTAGTCCTGGAAGACCATGCCGATGCGGCGTTTTTCGGCGGGCATGTGGGTGCCCACGCCGCTGACCGTATGTCCGCCCAGCGCGATGAGCCCTCCGCTGGCGCGCTCCAGGCCTGCCACCGCACGCAGCAAGGTGGTCTTGCCGCAACCCGAGGGACCAATCAGCACGCCAATGTCGCCGGCGCGCAGGCCAAAGCTGACGTCGTGCACGGCAGCCCGGCTTCTGCCGGGGTATTGGACGCGCAATTGCGAGACATTCAGGAACATGCGGTAGATTTTAGATGATTACAATTCTCATTTAGCCTGGGCCGCTGGCCGCCATGCACCACTCCTTTTCCCCATCCAACCTGTCCCGCTGGGCTTTGCTGCTGTTGATCACCGCCTTGATGCTGCCGGTGTTGGCGGTGCTGGCGGCATGGCTGCCGATGGGGGATGCGTCGGGTCAGGCCATGGCCATCCTTCGCGAAATGGCCGCCACGGTGTTGCCGGACTATGTGGGGACCACGCTGCTGCTGTGTGGCATGGTGACGGTGGGCGTGGCGCTGGTGGGGCTGTCGACCGCTGTGGCGGTGACGCTGTTTGAGTTTCCCGGGCGGCGGGTGTTTGAGTGGGCCCTGTTGTTGCCCCTGGCGATGCCGGCCTATGTGGTGGCCTACGCGTACACCGATTTCCTGCAGTTCAGCGGTCCGCTGCAAACCCTGTTGCGCAGTGCGCTGGGCGTGCAGGGTCGGGTGTTTCCGGAGGTGCGCAACGTGGGGGGGGCGGCTTGGGTCTTCACGTTCGCGCTCTACCCCTATGTCTACCTGCTGGCGCGCACCGCTTTAGGCGAGCGCACCGTGCACCTGATGGAGGCGGCCCGCCTGATGGGCGCCCCCCTGCGCCGGCGCATGCGCGAGGTGGCCCTGCCTTTGGCGCGCCCGGCCGTGGCTGCCGGCATCGCGTTGGCGCTGATGGAGACGCTGGCTGACTACGGCGTGTCGAGCTACTTTGGCATCCAGACCTTTACCGCCGGCATCTACAAGGCCTGGCTGTCCATGGACAACCGCATCGCCGCGGCCCAGCTGGCCACCATGCTGCTGGTGCTGGTGGCGCTGCTGCTGAAACTGGAGCACCGGGCCCAGCACCGCATGCGGTTTGCGGTGACCAAGGGTGCCCGATCCGGCAGCGGTGACGCCCATACGGTGCCGCTGCTGGGGCGCCAGCGTGTGTGGGTTTGGCTGGTGTGCACCACGCCTGTCCTGATGGGCTTTGTGTTGCCGGTGCTGTTCATGCTGCGGCCCCTGACAGCGGACTGGGCGGCGTTGCCGTGGTCGCGTTTTGGCGAATGGGCTTTTAACAGCGTGCGCCTGGGCGCCATCACCGCGGCGCTGGCCGTGGGCGTGGCCCTGATGCTGGCGTTCAATGTGCGGCGCAGCGGCCATTGGGCTGTGCGCGCGGCGGCGCAGTTGGCCAGCCTGGGGTATGCGATACCGGGCGCCGTCGTGGTGGTGGGCCTGTTGTTGCCAGTGGGCTGGCTGCAAGCCTTGGCGCCGGACTGGCAAGTGGGTTATTGGGTCACAGCGACTGTTGTGGGCATTGTCTGGGCCTACCTGGTGCGCTTTTGCGCAGTGGCGCTGCAGGCGCTGCAAAGCGGCTATGCACGCTTGCCGGTCAGCCTGGACGATTCGGCCCGCATGCTGGGCGCGTCGGGCGCGCAGACGCTGACGCGCGTGCACTGGCCGCTGTTGCGCCGCTCCGTGGCGGCCGCGTCCCTGCTGGTGTTTGTGGATGTCATGAAGGAGCTGCCCGCCACGCTGGTGCTGCGCCCCTTCAATAGCGACACCCTGGCGGTGGTGGCCTACCAGCTGGCGCGCGACGAGCGGCTGGGGGAGGCCGCCCTTCCGTGCCTGGCCCTGGTGCTGGTCGGGCTGCTGCCGGTGATGCTGCTCAGCCGGACCCTGCGTGTGGCCGGTCGCTAACGCGAGACCCGGAAATATCTTGATGTAGCGCAATGGCGCTGCATAAATCACGAATTGGTACTTACCCTATGCTGCATTGCAGCGTACAGTTTTCCTATTTCAACAAGGAAGTACCCGTGATGGAAGCGACTGAAGTCAAAAAAGCCCCCTATGTCATTGAGTGGCGTGACGGATTCAAGATCGGTGTAGCACAGGTGGACCAAGAGCACCGCCACCTGTTCACCCTGGTGCGGGCACTGAACCTGAATTCCGTGGACCAGACCGTTGAAGAGCTGCTGGACTACGTGGTCACGCACTTCTCCAACGAACAGGACCTGATGGAGAAGAGCGGCTATCCGGCCTTCGAGCAGCACCTGCGCCTGCATGAGGAGTTTGCGGCTCAGGTAGCGGACTTTTTGGGCAATGGCGAGGCCTGGACGGAAGATCGAATCCAGGAGTTGCGCCGCTTCCTGAACAAATGGCTGATCGGCCACATCATGACCCACGACCTGCGTTTTGGAAAGTGGCATACCAGCCACGCCACAGCCCACCCGCCCGCCCACGCGCCCGTGGTGCAAACGACCATAGCATCACGCGGGTTCTTTGCCAGGCTGTTTGGCGCCCGCTAAGGTGTCGTATATACCCGTTTTGGGTATTTTCTGAAAACATGCGGCAAAATGTGCCGCTGGCCCTCGTAGCATATGGATAGTTTGCTACCATCTTGGTAGCGTAAAAACGAGAAACCCGGCCTTGGGCCGGGTTAACCCCTGAGTACAGGGCACGCTTCGCGTGAGGCAATCGCCTGACTGAACTATGCCGCTTTTGCGCGTTTTTTCTTTGCGCCAGATCAAACTTGGTTCGAACCCCGCAAACGCGGCTTGCGTGGGAACAGTGCCGCCTCTGCAAGCGCATACGGATTGACCTGTGCCTTGAGCCGGATCGCCAGCAGATACAGCCCGCCGAACTTTCGCTCCAGCAACATGGCTTCGGTTGGGGGGACGGTCCAGAACTCCCGGTCCATTCCCAGCGCGATAACACCGGAGCGGATGCGCTCGGGCAAGTCGGATGTACCAAAGTCGTAGCCGTCTTTTCGGCTAAAGGGCTCCAGGGCCTGCGCACCGATATCCAGCACGGTCTGGACATGGCGATCCTGCGTCGATGCTTCAAAGTAGCCGATCGCCAGACAGGCAGCGCGCATCGCAGCGCGGTCGTGCAGCATGGCCCCCTTGACCAGTTGCTTGAAGTGGTTGGCCATGGCGGCTTTGTAGACTCGGGTGGCTCCGAAGTCCAGCAGAATGAGTTGGCCCGTAGCGGGGTCATAGCGGTAGTTGGCGAAATTCGGGTCGGTCTGAACCAGACGGAACTCAAAGACCTCGCGCAGCAGCAAGTCAAACAACAGATCCATCACGCGGTTGCGAACGGCCTGCGGCGCGTCCATCAACGACTCAATCGGTACGCCGGCCATGTAGTCCATGGCCAAAACGCTGTGGGTGGTCAGATCGGCGTGAAGCCGGGGCAGTGCAAACGCGGGCGCATCGACCAAAAGGTCGCGATAGCGCTGCAGGAAACCGCCTTCCTTCAGGTAATCGGACTCATCGTGCAATTGCCGTTTGGCGTCACGCAGCAGTGGCTTGATATCCATGTTCTTGGGCAGGAGCCCGGATAGGCGCAGCAAACCGGCGACGTTGTCGACATCACTGTCTATGCTCTCACGCACCCCCGGGTACTGGATCTTGATGGCCAGGTCCCGACCGTCGCGGGTCTGCGCACGGTGGACCTGCCCTATGGACGCCGCCGCCAGCGGTGTGAATGAAAAGTGGCTGAATTGTGCTTCCCAGCCCTTGCCCCAACTGGCCTCCAGCACGGCCTTGATCTGGGCTTTGGGCATGGCGCGGGCGTCCGATCGCAGGCGGGCCAGGATGTCCGACAGGACGGGCGGCAGCAGATCCCCTGACTCCATGGACAACAGCTGCCCGACCTTCATGGCGGCTCCCCGCAACTTGGCGAGCTGGTCGGCCATTCGCCGCGCGTTGGCGGGCGTCAGCAACAAGTCTTTGATTTGGGGACGATTGCCCTGGGCCAGTTGACGGGCGCCTTCGGCCAGCATGCCACCCGCGATGCCCGTGGCCATCCACCCCAGTCGGACGAGTCTTGCGCCGCGCCCACTGGGAACGGCCATCGCCGCTGCGCGGGAGGTGTGGTCATCGTCGGGGTTCAAGGGGACCGTCTTTCTGGGCATCTAGGGACCGAACAACGGTGAATTGGTCCCGCCAGTAGGAATCGAACCTACATCTAGCACTTAGGAGGCACTCGTTCTATCCATTGAACTATGGCGAGGGGGCAGGGGATTGTAAGGGTGCCCGACTAGTCAGTTGGGGGCAGAGCTGAAGATCCATCCCGCAAAGCTCTAATCAGTTGGGGACAGAGCTGAAGATCTGTCCCCAAATTCCCTACCAATTGGGGACAGCACTGAAGGTCGGTCCCCCAGCGCCACCTTTGTCAACATTGGCGAGCGCACCAATGTGACCGGTTCCAAAGCCTTCGCCCGCATGATCCTGAACGGCCAGTTCGAGCAGGCACTGGCGGTGGCGCGGCAACAGGTGGAAAACGGCGCGCAGATCATCGACATCAACATGGACGAAGCGATGCTCGACAGCCAGGCCGCCATGGTGCGCTTTTTGAACCTGATTGCCAGCGAGCCCGACATCTCGCGCGTGCCCATCATGATCGACTCCAGCAAGTGGAGCGTGATCGAGGCCGGTCTGCGCTGCGTGCAGGGCAAGGGCATCGTCAACTCCATCAGCATGAAGGAAGGGGTGGCCGAGTTCAAACGCCAAGCCAAACTGCTGCGCCGTTACGGTGCGGCCGCCGTGGTGATGGCGTTCGACGAACAAGGCCAGGCCGACACCTATGAGCGCAAGATCGGGATCTGTGAGCGCGCCTACCGCATCCTGGTCGACGAGGTCGACTTCCCGCCGGAAGACATCATCTTCGACCCCAACATCTTCGCCATCGCCACCGGCATCGAAGAGAACAACAACTACGCCGTCGATTTCATCAACGCCACGCGCTGGATCAAGCAGCATCTGCCCGGCGCCAAGGTGTCGGGCGGCGTCTCCAACGTGAGCTTCTCGTTCCGCGGCAACGACCCGGTGCGCGAAGCGATTCACACCGTGTTCCTGTACCACGCTATTCAAGCCGGCATGGACATGGGC
>JAUSNJ010000124.1 GCA_030645355.1 Rhodoferax sp.
AAGCATGGAGTCAATAGTGGTGCCACCTTCGGTATTCAGGCACGTCAGTGGCCTGTAAGTGCCAGGCTTCACATTTAGGTGTTGTATTTTTAACAAGAGGAGACCTACCCATGAGTTCACCATCAACCGCAGTTGAATCCACATTGGTTGAAAACCGTGTTTTTCCGCCGAGCGAGGCCACCGTCAAGGCGGCGCGCATTTCCGGTATGGAAGGCTACTACGCCTTATGCGCTGAAGCCGAGAAAGATTTTGAAGGTTTTTGGGCACGACTGGCACGTGAAAATGTGGTCTGGAGCAAGCCCTTTACCAAGACACTGGACGAGTCCAACGCGCCGTTCTACAAATGGTTTGAGGATGGTGAACTCAATGCCTCGGCCAACTGCCTTGACAAGCACATGGGCACGCCCAATGAAAACAAGGTGGCTGTGATTTTTGAAGCCGACGACGGAGCAGTCACCAAAACCACTTACAAGGAACTGCTGGCCAAAGTCAGTCAGTTTGCCAATGTGCTCAAGGCCAAAGGCATTCAAAAGGGCGATCGTGTTCTGATCTACATGCCCATGACGCTCGAAGGCGTGATTGCCATGCAGGCCTGCGCCCGTATTGGCGCGACCCACAGCGTGGTGTTTGGCGGTTTTTCGGCCAAGGCTTTGCAAGAGCGCATCATTGACGCAGGCGCCGTGGCTGTGGTTACCGCCAACTTCCAGATGCGTGGCGGCAAGCAGTTGCCTCTTAAAGGCATTGTCGATGAGGGCCTGAGTTTGGGTGGTTGCGAGTCCATCAAGACGGTGTTCGTGTTTGAGCGCACCGCTAGCCCGTGCAACATGGTTGCGGGTCGTGACATCACCTTTGCGCAAGCCCTGGCGGGTCAAAGTACCGAGTGCGCACCGGTGATGGTGGGTGCCGAGCACCCTCTGTTCATCTTGTTCACCTCAGGTTCTACCGGCAAGCCCAAGGGTGTGCAGCATTCCACCGGCGGTTTTTTGTTGTGGGCCAAGCTGACCATGGACTGGACCTTTGATTTACGCCAGGATGACGTGTTCTGGTGTACTGCAGACATTGGCTGGATCACCGGCCACTCTTACGTGGGATATGGCCCATTGGCTGCGGGTGCTACCCAGATCATTTTTGAAGGCATCCCGACTTACCCGAATGCCGGACGTTTCTGGCAGATGATCGAGCGCCACAAGTGCAGCATTTTCTACACTGCACCCACGGCCATTCGCTCGCTCATCAAATTGGCTGAAAGTGATGAAAAGCTGCATCCAGACCGCTCTGATCTGTCAAGCCTGCGCATTCTGGGATCGGTGGGCGAGCCCATCAACCCCGAAGCCTGGATGTGGTATTACAAAAATATCGGCAAAGAAAAATGCCCGATTGTGGACACCTTCTGGCAGACCGAGACCGGTGGCCACATGATCACGCCGCTGCCGGGTGCTACGCCTCTGGTGCCGGGTAGCTGCACTTTGCCGCTGCCAGGCATCATGGCCGCCATCGTGGACGAAGCCGGTCACGATGTGCCAAACGGCTCAGGCGGCATGCTCGTTGTCAAGCGACCCTGGCCGTCAATG
>JAUSNJ010000195.1 GCA_030645355.1 Rhodoferax sp.
CACAGCATCCGGTTCAGCATCGTCACCATGAGATGTCATCCGGCGTCAATTTGGTGGTGTTGCGCTGGATGTCCACGATGCGGCCGCTGCTGATGCGGATCACGCGGTCCGCCAGCGCCGCGATGGCGGCGTTGTGCGTGATGACGACGGTAATCGTGCCCAGCTCCTGGTTGATCCGCTGCAGCACCGACAGCACGAGCTTGCCTGTTGCGTAGTCGAGGGCGCCGGTCGGCTCGTCGCACAGCAGCACGTCGGGCCGCTTGGCCACGGCACGGGCAATGGCCACCCGCTGCTGCTCGCCGCCGGACAACTGCGACGGAAAGTGGTCGCGTCGCTCGGTCATGTCGACCAGGGCGAGCGCGTCGCCTGCGTTCATGGGCAATCCAGCGATTTCGGTCACCAGCGCGACGTTCTCGTACGCCGTGAGGCTGGGAATGAGGTTGTAGAACTGGAACACGAAGCCGACGTGCTCGCGGCGAAAGCGCGTGAGCTCGGCAGGCGGGGCGGTAGCCAGGTCGTGATCGCGATAGTGCACTTCGCCCGACGTCGGTCGGTCCAGGCCCCCCAGGATATTGAGCAACGTTGACTTGCCGCTGCCGGAAGCACCCAGCAACACGACGAATTCACCCGGGAACAGATCAAGATCGACATCGCGCAGCGCATGGATCTCGGACTCACCCATGCGATAGACCTTGGACACCTTGCGCAGGCTGAACACTGCGCAGGAAGTTGTGTCCACAGGTCCGGATCGAGCGTTGGGGGAGCTTGGAGTGCTCTGCAAGGATCGCCTTTCTCTCGAAGTACCTGTCACCCTGTGGATCGTGTCAGGCGCGATCGGTCTGGGCACGCTGGTTCTTCGCGGATTATTGCACGCACCGAGGTCCAGCCGCCGCGGCTCCTCCCGTGTGCCGCAGTGGCGTCACCTTTGAGTCTATTGCCGCCATTCAGCGATACACGTTTGACCGTCGACTGGCCATTTTCGTCCATTGAGCAAGCTCCAGGCTCCAGCAGCACACCGATTGACCGTCACCCGGTTCTTGCTCCACGTGTCCGGTGTATCGGC
>JAUSNJ010000002.1 GCA_030645355.1 Rhodoferax sp.
CATGATCCTGACCAACTCCAAGAAGTGGGCCAAGAAGATCGATAGCGCGGTCTTCCCCGGCCTGCAGGGCGGCCCGCTGATGCATGTGATTGCCGCCAAGGCGGTGGCCTTCAAGGAAGCGCTGCAACCCGGCTTCAAAGAATACCAGCAGCAAGTGCTGAAAAACGCCCAGATCGTGGCCCAAACCCTGACCGAACGCGGCCTGCGCATCGTCAGCGGCCGCACAGAAAGCCACGTCATGCTGGTCGATCTGCGTGCCAAGGGGATTACCGGCAAGGAAGCTGAAGCCGTGTTGGGCAGCGCCCACATGACCATCAACAAGAACGCCATCCCCAACGACCCCGAGAAGCCCATGGTCACTAGTGGCGTGCGTATTGGCACCCCGGCCATGACCACGCGCGGCTTCAAGGATGAAGAAGCCCGTGCTACCGCCCACCTGATTGCCGACGTGCTGGACAACCCGCGCGATGCGGCCAACATCGAGGCGGTGCGGGCCAAGGTACATGCGCTGACATCGCGCTTTCCGGTTTACAGCTAAGCACCATGCGAAACGCAGTTACTATCTATTTGATAGCTGACTGCGCTTATTTCACGGGGGCTAGAGGCCAATTTTGCTTGCAGTCCTTGGTGATGGAACCCCTATGAAATGCCCTTTTTGCAGTCACTCGGAAACCCAGGTCGTCGAGACCCGGATTTCCGAGGACGGGGATTTCATCCGGCGCCGGCGCCAGTGTGGATCGTGCGAAAAGCGCTTCACCACCTATGAGCGCCCCGACGTCAATTACCCGGCCATTGTCAAAAAGGATGGTCGGCGAATTGAATATGAACGCGCGAAACTGCTGGCGTCCTTCAATTTGGCGCTGCGCAAACGCCCGGTCAGTACCGAACAGATTGACAGCGCCATGGAGCGCATTGAAGAAAAGCTGTTGAACCTGGGCCTGCGCGAGGTGCCCTCAGCCCGCATTGGCGAATTGGTGATGCGCGAGCTCAAAAAGCTCGACAAAGTGGCCTACGTGCGCTTTGCCAGCGTGTACCGCAGTTTTGAGGATATTGATGACTTCAAGACGCTGGTGGATGAGGTGCGGCGATAGGCGCTACGGGGCGCACTTGCCGCCTCGTTTCATCTCCAGCAATCTGCCACTGCCCCCGTACCAGACGTGCCCTTCACGCCAGTATGGGTCAGCCAAAGCACTGCACACTTGCTATCCGTACCAATCGGAGTCGCTTCCAGTGCAAAGGTGTTGGCAGTAACTGCAGTCGCGGAGACAGATCCAGCGGTGCCCAAGGTGATAGCGTACTTCGGGGACTCGACAGGAACACTTGCAAACCGCGCTGGTAACGTTGCCCCCACATAGGAATTGTTGGTTGCATAGTACCGCTCCATGAATTGCTGCGCCTCCAGCAAAGCCGCCCGTGCTGATGCTCGGTCTCCGCGCAGAACGTAGTCTCTGTAACTTGGCAGAGCGATGGCCGACAAGATGCCAATGATTGCAATAACAATCATCACCTCAATCAGGGTGAATCCGGACATCTGCCGAGAAAGGCCACCCGATGGGTGCAGTCGGTCAAGCTTCATGGTACGAGTCTTTCAATGTGGCTATTTGATCGGTGGATTGATGATACGCCGCCACACACGATCAAAGCTGCGCGGATTGGGCCCAGCAGGAGGAGTTGGCGCCCCTGAATCAACACAAATTGCTATGCCCGACGTGGCAGACTGGACCAATGCCAGACAAGTGTTGGCTTCGGGACAGAGTGGGCTCGGTACGCATTCCTTGCCACCAGAGGCACACAAAGCCCCAAGGCAGTTTTGTTCAGAAGTACCGCCGCCCGCATCAGTTTCTTGGGTCCCACTGACTCCTGTAGAAACACTGGTCGTTGCACCACCACCGCCACTTCCGGTGCTATTACCGCCACCGCCCGAACCACCAACTCCATCCAAACTGACAGTGGAACCTAGAGCAGCGGTACAGGTCTGTCCGGCCGGGCAACCTGCGGACAACCCACTACCACCACCTCCAGATACCAGCTTACTGAATATCACGGCGTCAATACCATCGGCCCTGGTACCGTATCCCACTGCATAAGCATCCGAGGCGTCGGCTATGCCATCACCATTCGTATCAAACGTGTGATTGGGTGGGTTCAGTCCGGTTTTCACAGACAACGCGAGGTTCAAGCCTGTACCGCTCAAAGAGTCGCACGCCGCCGGCGTGCCTTGCACCGGAGCCACCGCTGTAACCAACGCACTGTCATAGCCTACCACTTGTGTTGGATATATCACCCGTCCACCAGGGATGGAGGTACCAAGATCAATCACATAGCCACGTTCAGAGGTCCAGTCCACCGGAGAACCATTCAGGCTGTAGAAAGTTGTTCCGGACGCACCACCGGTACCGGCAAATGACGAGAGCGTTCTGGGTGCCATGTTTGCACGAGCCAATGGACGTGACAGGCTGTCTGCAGGCTTATCCCACACGGCATAAACCGACTGGGTGGTTGTATCCGTTGCGTCGGCGGTGGTGAACAGCTTTCCAGTCCCAAAAACTATCGTATGCCCACCTTGCGCATGGAGAAACAACGCTGGACTGGACGTGATGGGTTGCACTGCACCACCGCTAGTGGTCGCAACAAACACGGCAGCACCACCGGACACAGTGAACTTGCTGGTTGCGGAGGCACTGTAGATAAACTTCCACATATTGCCCTTCAGGTCGCCAGCGTAGGCGCCCACGATCTGTCCAGTGGCATCGTAGACCAGCGTCGCGCCACTCAAACCATTACCGCCCACGTTGTCTACGGTGAGCTTCTGAATGGCATTGGCACGCGTCGTCGGGTTGGTACTGGCAGCATCTTCAATGTCCACCACAAACAGGCTGGCATACCCGTTGGTGCTAGAGAAACCATTGCCAAAAATGGCGACCCACCGACCATTGGGCAACACGCCAACCTTGATAGGCGACATCACGTAACCCAAATCCGCATCATCCGTACTCGAAATCTCCCAACGCACGGTGTTAGGCCCTAAACTGGTCAGATTCGTGACGTCCAGCGCAAATACCGTGCGGCCACCCGCTCCCAAGGAGCCCAGCAAGTAATTGCGCCACGACGGACTGCTCGCCCCTGGCGCCTTGACATAGGCATCAGACTCCTTCAGCGGACCATCCACATAAAACTGGTGTTCCATCACTCCAGCTGTTCCATAGGTTTTATCCGCGAGCTTCTCCAGATTGGAGTAAACACCACGCGGCACGTAGGCAAACACTTCCTGGCCATCTGTCAAAGCAGACGCAGGTGTCTTGGCCTTAGAGTCAATGAATGCATGCAACATCCCATCATTGCCACCTGCAAACAGTAGAGAAGTTCGCGCCGCCTTGGCGTTAACAAACGTGCCGTAGTAGGGATCAGATGAGGTGCCGGCACCCAAACCCAATACGTTGTACATACCGTCATAGTTATCCTGCACCAGCACCGGATTGGCATTGACAAAGTCACCCAGAATGAAAGGGGTGCCAGCAGCGGTCAGACGTGAACGGAAGGGGTAGCCGACGCCTTCATTGGAATGATCGCCCCACAGAAAATCGATGAACTTCGTTGTATGCGTGCCAGCAACAGTACCCAGGGCCGCCTTGTTGGCAGCACTGATGGAAGCCCACTTAAACGCCACCCCAGCGGCGGGGGTCAATCCAGAATCCCAGGTCACGATATTGCGGGCATTCCAAGCCGGCATTCTGTCAGCTGCGTTCCAGACTGCAGCGGTTACCTGCCCAGTCGCATTCAATGGATTGGCAGCAATGTCGCCGTTCCACGACGTAGGGGTAAAAGTGGGGACATATTTACGGTTGGTCGCGGACAAAACCGTAGACGCAGTAGCCACACCAGCTGTCGCCCCGCCAGACCCGGTAGCACCAGACAGCACGGTCTTGATTGCATCGGCCAACTCCTTGGGATCCTTCGCACTGAAGTACTTGCCCCGGCTATTGACCGCTGCATGCCACAAGTCATCCACATTTGCCGCCGTCTGTCCGCTGCCCGCTGCCGGCCAGGCCTTGGTACCCGCAGTGAGGGCCGGCAAATCGAGTGATGGATTCAGGCTGCCACGCACTCCCAAGCCAACCGTAAAATTGGTCATGTTTTGCCAGAAAGAGATGTTGTCACCGGTAGCAGGCACTGCGTTTACCGTCGAAGGTTGTAGATCCGTCTTCCAGTAGTGCATGGAAACGTCCGCCAGCGTGTGTGCAGCACCGTCTGCATACGGCTTTGACTTGACGTACTTGTAAGTCGCGCCGATACCCGTAATATTGCTTCCATCGGTATTATCCGAGTTGGCGTCAGCATCCGATGCGCCCAAGGTTACACCTGGTCCATTCCAGTAACCGTCGGTGCTAATGATGGTGTAAGAACGTCGACAGGTCTTGTTGTTGGCAACAGTATTGGTGGTCGAAGGATCGTCGGTCCAAGGGCCCCTGTTATCGGTACGCGAATAATACTCACCATTTGCCTTCAACGCCTCCACCAAGGGCGTGCCGCCGTTCGCCGGCAAATCATCAAGCCACTTGAACAGGTTGACCTTGCGCGCGGCAGTGAACGGGCGCACACCACCACCGCCATAGGTGGCACTGCTCTCAATCACAGACGTATTGACACCGTCAACGCTGGCGGAGCCCTTGTTGATGCGCCCAAAGCCCAGGCGGAAAGTGTTGGTTTCAGCCGCAAAAGCCTCCATCATGGCTCCACGGGCCAATAGATTGCGGTTTCGGTAATAGCTAAACCAATTGGCGAAATTCTGCCGCTCCTCAGCCTGCGAACAGGTCGCCCCCAAGCAATCCAGGCGAGCGGGATACTTGGTAAAAGGGCCAGCGGCGTTGATCGAGAAGCCCGTGTAATTGGAGTAACCGTCTACCGCCTTGTACACGCCGGCCGTTTTGCCCAACCGGAAATACACGCCTGGATCGTGGTGCAACGTAGCGCTGTTGTTTGCAACATCTGCGCAACCCGCGCCACCTGCACTTGCGGTACTGGCTCCGGAATAGCACCACCGGCTGGTACCGCTAGGCACCGCATAACTCGTCAGATTGACATAGGTACCCGCGGCACCCGTTTGAATCAGCGGATTTTTAAAGGCTTTGGCGACCGGAGAATTGGCACGCCGGGTGACCCCGTCATTTGTAAACCAGGGTTGATAGCGGATCTCGGGGTTGTAAAAAACAGAGTTGGTATCTGGCGACCGCAAAGCCCGCAAGACGTAATTGGTCGAATTGATATTGCCAGGCACCGTGCCTGCAAAGTTCACCCCAATGTTGTAGTTGTCATTGGGGTCCCAGCGTACTGTCCGGCTGTTGACCGGATTGGTTGTCGCGAAGGTGTCGCTGGAAAACTTATCCTCCGGCATGTGCTGGAATGCCATGGACCCAGAGTCGTCCAGCGTCAGCATGATGTTGGGCGGCACACCTGCACCGGTTTTGGTCAGCAGCGGCAACTGCCCGGGAGCTTGTGCGTAGGCAACCACTGCGCCGAACGCAAACAGAGGTAGTAGGACACGCCCAAGGCGTTGTGAAAGAGATGGCAGATACGGGGTAGTCATTTGGGGACCTCCTTTGATTGCTCTAAATCGCATTGATGAAGGACTGCAACCAGACAACAGCCCCTTGCTTGGTGGTGCCGTCGGCATTGGCCACATAGTCAGGGCTGAAGCCGCGGGCGGTGATGATGGTCACGGTAAAAGCCGGGTTGCCCATGGTTTGCAACTCTGCCAAGCATTGCGGCAGAGTTCCCGGCACAGGCGTGTTTCCGTCACTGATTCGTGCCGCAGGCACCGTCACCAGAATGGCCGAACCTGCGGCCCAGTTGGCCGCGGTTTCCCATGCAGAAGCGGCAGTAGTGGTTCCTGTGACGTTGGCCGTTTGAAGTGCCGCCTCAGGCCGTGCGGCGGTCGCCAACGAGAAATTCCATTCGCAATAGCGCAGCGCCGCTTCCGCGTATTGCTGGGCCGTCCCCTCCATACGAAAGTTGTTGGTAACGCGTTGCTCAGATGTAGCGCTTCGCATGGCCGTGGAAGCCGTTATACCAATGATGATCATCATGATCAGCACAATAATGAGCGATATGCCACGGTTGGCTTTCTTGCCGGTAGAGGTTCTTGGCAGTGGTTTCATAGTGCAGCTTTCCACTAGTACGCCATTTTGGAGCGTAGAGTAGCCGTCGTGTAATAGGCTCGGCGCAGATAACCATCTGCTGAGGTTGCGACGGCAGCATTCGAGTCACACGGTTGGTAGGTCGCGCTGTCTTCCGCTGTTAGCACGGGTTCTGCACTGCGCATGAGCAGACAGATACGCACGGCAACGACCTTTTCCCACTCACCAGGTGTGGCTGCGTTGATCGCATTCACGGTTCCCGGCGTGGTAGCGTCTTTGCCGGCCTGAACATAACGCGTAACCTGGCGGCTGGCGGGTGCCGACGTAACGGTAGCAGTGGCAAGCCCGTACCAGACCTGCATGTCATCCACATTTTCGATGAATGGCACACCATTTGAACCAGCGCTGGCGCAATACAACTCAGGCCGACCGGTAGTGTTGGCACCGGTCTGTGTATCCACGTAATACCGGTTTCTGGCAATATAGTACGGAAGGCCAATGGCAGGCGTGGTAACGGTCAGAGCCTCACCCTTGCAATTGGTCGGCGTGAGTAGACCCGTTGCAGCAACTGTCACGGCCACTGTATTCTTGACGTCCGCTTCATAGACCACACCAAACCCAGACGACCGTGTGGCGCCGGCTGGTTGACAGGCCAAAACATCAGCGGTTGCATCGGTGAAGGGGGCAGTTCCCTTGGTCGCATCGCAACCAAATATGTAGCCAGCCGTTCCGCCGGTCGTAGCGGCAAGCAGCGGAAGAGGACAACCCCCAGTGGGGCATGCCAGGTTGTAGTAGCTGATGACACTGGGGTTTGCCCCCGACAAGGCCGCTGGGGCCGAGTAGCCGGCCAATTGGATCTCGCGCGCCAGCATATTCAAGCCCGTCTGTGCATCCTGGTTCATCTGGGTCAGCGCGGTGTGGTAGCGACTCGCCTGACCAGACCCCAAATAACTCACAATGACCGCCACCACCACCACCATTCCAATGGCCAATGAGATCAAAATCTCGATCAGGCTTATGCCCCTGGCTCTTCGCAGGGATCGCAAGGATTTCATAAGTTGATCCTGTAGAAGCTGCAGCGGATGCTCTTATCGGCACCCGCACTCAATCCATTGGGGCACTCGCCAACTGCATTCCTGGCGTCAGTTGAGTTGTCATCCGGGTCGGCCACCGCAGGGTCCTTCCAGACTAACCAGACATCCGCAGCAATGCAATTGGCCAGAACTGCGCATGAATTGCCCGCCAAATCCATGATGTCAACAAAAACGGAACCACTGGGTAGCTGGCTGCGAACCACCCTGCGCCAGGTATTCAAGTCATAGGCCGCCAGCTGAACCGTGGTGCAAGGGGTCAACCCCACATAGGCTTCACAGGTTTGATCCGTAGCGATCGCCGCAGCCGTTTGCGCGGCAAATGTGGCCCCCGTGTAGCTGTAACTCATTATCCCGGCCTTATTGGCGCGGATGCGCTCTCCCAGGTCCAACGCCAGCACGGTGGCAGTGCCTCGGTATTGCGACAGCTTGGAATACCGGATCGAGGCCACGTTGGCCCCGGCCAAAGCCAGCAAGCCTATGGCGGACAATAGCACGGAGATCAACACCTCGATCAAGGACACGCCGCGAATGCTGCGTTTGCTGGGCCGCCTCAACACGGCTGAGCGTTTGGTTAAGACGAACACGCTGTCGCTCCTTCAACAAGCATACGTACGCGTCCCTGCAGCGACACGCAAACAATTCGGACCGTACCAGCAGGTACCGTTCCGGTCGGTGTAAAGGCAAAGGTCTGATTACTGTTTGCCCTGGCCCAACCACTGGCCTCAAACGGAATGTAAAGTAGGGTATTGGATGGAACAAGAAGTTGTTGCACAGTCGCAATATTGGGAAGCGGTTGCTGCACACGCAGAATTTCTTCTGTGCCGTCCCGTACACCCCGAGTCCCGGAGTCAGACGGGTCGACAAAGACCATCCAACCCGTCGCCCAGTTTGCAGGGGCACCCGAACAGGTGTTAGAGCTATTGGCCGCAAGCGCACAAATGGAAACCTGCGCGGAGCGGCGCACCGCTTCCGAACGAGCAAAGCGCAGGTCACTAACTAGTGCTCCTGCCGCACCCTGCACCGCTCGTCTTACAAGCATAGTATTGAAGCTGGGCGTGGCCAAAGCCGCCAAAATAGCAACGATGGCCACAACGACCAGCAATTCAATCAGCGAAAAGCCTTTAGGGCGATTTTTCATAGACTGCAGAGTAACCGCCCACCACGCAGGCGACAAGCCAATTCTGACATCCGGCAGGATTCAGCCGCCAAACGGTAAACTTGCGCGCTACGACTAAACACCCTTCTGTGCACAAATCCCTGATTGCCAAAGCCTTTCAGCTGGCGACGGCAGCCCGAAACACATGCCCGCCCAACCCAGCCGTTGGCTGTGTCATTGCTGATTCCGAGGGGCAGCTGCTGGGCGCCGGCCACACCCAACCCGTTGGCGGCCCCCACGCAGAGATCATGGCACTTCGCGATGCGCAGGCGCTTGGCCACTCAGTTGTAGATGCCACCGCCTACGTGACGTTGGAGCCCTGCTCCCACCATGGCCGCACAGGTCCCTGCTGCGATGCACTTATAGCCGCAGGCATTCAAAGGGTCGTAGCAACCAACACCGACCCCAACCCACTGGTGGCGGGCCAGGGCTTCGCCCGTTTGCGGGCGGCTGGTATCGAAGTTGAGGTATTGGCGGCCGAGGATCCGCAGGCGATTGCAGCCCGCGAACTCAACATCGGCTTCTTTAGCCGCATGATTCGCAAAACCCCTTGGGTGCGCATGAAGATTGCAGCTTCACTCGATGGCAAGACTGCATTGGACAACGGCAGGAGCCAATGGATCTCTTCGCCATCAGCCCGTACTGACGGCCACGCGTGGCGGGCGCGTTCGTGCGCAGTTCTCACTGGCATCGGAACCGTCTTGCAGGATAACCCCCGGCTAGACGTGAGATTGGTGGATGCACCGCGCCAGCCCAAGGTCATCATCGTTGACAGCAACCTGCAAACCCCGGTCGATGCGGCCATCTTCATGCCGGGTCGCGACGTCTGGATCTATACCGCCACGCAAAGTGTGCCCCGGCGCCGGGGGCTCGAAGCGTCCGGCGCAACCGTTGTGTTTCTGCCCGGCACGCGAGCTGATGGCTCACCCACGGGCAAAGTCGATTTGGCGGCCATGCTGCTGGATTTGGGGCGAAGGGAGATCAACGAACTGCATGTTGAGGCGGGTCACCGTTTGAACGGCTCCCTGATCCGTGAAGGTTTGGTGGACGAGTTGCTCATCTACCTGGCGCCCAAACTCCTGGGTCAGGGTCGGGATATGGCCACTTGGGGCCCCCTGAGTGATTTAGAGCAGGCGCTGCAACTCGATTTCAGGTCGACGACCATGGTTGGGCCCGACGTAAGATTGATCGCACGCGTGACAGGCCAGGACGTTTTTTAGAACTCACGCCAGAAGGGGCACCATTCCCTGCGAAAATACTGCCATGTTTACTGGAATCATCACCGGCATTGGGCGAATATCTGTCGCTCATGCCCTAGGCAGCTTACCCATCCACGGCAAACGCCTAACCATTGTGTGTCCACCACACTACCTTGACGACGTGGGTCTTGGCGACAGCATTGCGTTGAATGGCGCTTGCATGACGGTCACGACGGTGGATCCTGTAGCAGCCCTGTTTACGGTCGATATCTCCGCAGAATCATTGTCAAAAACTGCCGGACTGGATGTGTTGGGGCCAATCAATCTGGAAAAAGCTTTGCGTGCAAATGATCGTCTCGGAGGACATTTGGTGTCCGGGCATGTAGATGGTATCGGCACCATCAACCATTTCGCTCAGGTTGGTGAAAGCTGGGAGTTACGGGTTCTTGCGCCCAAGACACTGGCCAAGTACCTGGCTTACAAAGGATCCATCACCATAAACGGTGTAAGTCTGACGGTCAACCGAGTTACAGACCTGGCCGACGGCTGCGAAGTGAGCATTAACCTGATTCCGCACACCGTAGACAATACAGCTTTGGGCTGCCTGCGGGCAGGGGCCCAGGTAAACCTGGAAATAGATTTGATTGCGCGCTATGTGGAACGCATGCTCAGCAGCAACGACACCACTTCAGGCTGACTTAATCTGTGCCCATACTGGCATACCACTCCCACAAGGACAACAATGAAACGAGTTGATGATTTCCGGTTGAAGTTTGGCAAGAAGGAATTGGTGCCAATTATCATTGGCGGCATGGGTGTTGACATTTCGACTGCCGAGTTGGCATTGGAAGCGGTCCGACTGGGTGGAATTGGCCACATTTCCGACGCCATGGTGCAGGACGTATCCGACCGGCGTTTTGACACCGAGTTTGTGAAAGAAAAGACCAAGTTCTACAAACACAATATTGACAACTCGGACAAGAGCACGGTTCAGTTTGACCTGGGGCGCCTGGCCGAAGCCACCAAACTACACGTAGGCAGAACCATGGAAGCCAAGCGCGGCGATGGCCTGGTGTTTGTCAACTGCATGGAAAAGTTGAGCATGAACTCGCCGCGCGACACCCTGCAAGTGCGACTGAACTCGGCTTTGGATGCTGGCATCGATGGCATCACCTTGAGTGCGGGCTTGCACCTGGGTTCGTTTGGGCTTATGGCTGACCATCCCCGCTTCCGCGATGCCAAGCTCGGCATCATTGTGTCTTCGGTCAGGGCATTGCAGTTATTTCTGCGCAAGACTGCGCGTCTTGATCGACTTCCAGACTTTGTGATCATTGAAGGGCCTTTGGCGGGCGGGCACTTGGGCTTTGGCATGGACTGGGCTCAGTACGATTTGGCGACCATCGTGGCTGAAATCGCCCAATTCTTGAAAGCCGAACAACTTGACATTCCTTTGATTGCCGCTGGCGGCATCTTTACGGGAAGCGACGCGGTGTCCTTCTTGGAAAATGGCGCTTCGGCGATTCAAGTGGCCACCCGCTTCACTGTCGCGAACGAATGCGGCTTGCCTGACAAGGTGAAACAAGAGTACTTCAAAGCCAGCGAAGAAGACATCGTCGTCAACACGCTGTCGCCCACCGGATACCCGATGCGTATGCTGCGCAACACGCCGGCAATCGGTGCTGGCATACGGCCCAATTGCGAAGCCTATGGCTACCTGCTGGACGGCAACGGCAGTTGTGCGTATATCACCGCATACAACGCTCAGATAGTGATTCACCCGGATGGAAAGAATATTTCCGTTCCAGACAAGACCTGTCTTTGCACCCACATGCGCAATTACAACTGCTGGACGTGCGGTAGCATGACCTACCGATTAAAGGACACGACACACAAATTGGCCGACGGGCGATACCAGACCCTGAGTGCTGAACACATTTTCAAGGACTACCAGTTCAGCGTTGACCAACAGATAGCTTTACCCGTTTGATCACCGGAGGCGGCGTGGTCACTGACGACCGCACGCGCGAAATGGATTTCCCGAATGGCGCAAGGCGCCATCTGGGACAATAGCGGGTAATCCCTGCAACCCGACTGACACCATGAAGCCTCAAATCCTTGTGCCCATTTCCCCCGTAGTAGACATCGTGGCTGATATGCGCGCCGGGCGCATGGTCATTTTGGTCGACGAAGAAGACCGAGAGAATGAAGGCGACCTGGTCCTAGCGGCAGACCACGTGACCGCAGACGCCATCAATTTCATGGCCCGATTCGGCCGGGGGCTCATATGCCTGACGCTTACCCGTGAGCGCTGCGAAGCGCTTCAATTGCCACCCATGACCGCCCGCAATGGCGACAAGAAAGGCACAGCGTTCACCGTGTCTATAGAGGCCGCAGAAGGTGTCACTACGGGCATATCCGCTGCGGACCGCGCGCGAACTGTACAGGCGGCGGTCGCCAAGGGTGCCGTGCCAGCCGATCTCGTGCAGCCAGGTCACATCTTCCCGCTGCAAGCCGTCGACGGCGGCGTATTGATGCGGGCGGGCCACACGGAAGCGGGCTGTGATCTCGCAACTATGGCTGGTTGCTCACCCGCTTCTGTGATTTGCGAAATAATGAAAGACGACGGCACGATGGCCCGCCTGCCGGACTTGCAGGTCTTCGCCGCAGAGCACGGCCTGAAGATCGGCACCATTGCCGACCTGATCGAATACCGGAGCAAGACCGAATCCCTGATTCAGAAACTGGGCTCACGCCCGCTGCGGACCGCCTTTGGCGACTTCACAGCCCATGCGTTCCGCGACACTACAGGCCTTGGTGTGCACCTAGCCCTCGTCAAAGGGGCTTGGAGTGCTACTGAATCTGTAGCAGTTCGAGTTCACGAACCCCTCTCCGTTCTGGACGCGCTGGAGACCGGGCGCGCCATGCACTCCTGGAGCCTGGAGGCCACGCTGCAGCACATGCAGCAGGAGGGATCAGGCGTGGTGGTACTGCTCAACTGCGGCGAAAGCGGCGAGCAGTTGCTAGCGCAGTTTGATGGCACCGCGCAGTCGGCCCAAGCCCCCGTGCGCGGACGCATGGACCTGCGCACCTATGGCGTGGGCGCCCAGATCCTGCGCCACTGCGGCGTTCACAAAATGCGCTTAATGGGAAGCCCTCGGCGTATGCCAAGCATGACTGGGTATGGCCTCGAAATCACCGGCTACATCAGCAAATAAGGATCACTCTATGTTTGGCGCAGACAAAGGCAGCGTTTCGTCGACCGACAGTCGCATGAACGGCAAAGGACTCAAGGTAGGAATCGTGCAGGCACGCTTCAACGCTGGCGTAACCGACACGCTGGCACAAGCCTGCAAAACCGAACTGCTGGCTTTGGGTGTCGCAGAAAAGGACATTGAACACCTGACGGTTCCCGGTGCACTGGAAGTGCCGGTCGCGCTGCAGGCGATGGCCGAAAAAGCCAACTACGACGCTCTGGTTGCGATCGGGTGCATCATCCGGGGCGAAACCTACCACTTCGAGCTCGTCGCCAACGAATCCGGCTCAGGGGTAACCCGTGTCTCGCTGGACTACCAGTTACCCATTGCCAACGCCATTTTGACCACAGAAGACATGCCCCAGGCGATTGCCCGCCAAGTCGAAAAAGGGCGCGATGCGGCCCGAGTTGCTGTGGAAATGGCCAATCTGTTGGAGACCATGTGATGAGTGATATCAATAGTCCGTCTGTAAGCAAACGACCTCCCCGCCAGTCGCGCACGGGGCTGACCAGCACCGGCGCTCGCAAAGCGGCCAGCAAGTCTGACCGCAGTCGGTCGCGCGAGTTTGCCTTGCAAGGGCTTTACCAACATCTGGTTGGAGGCAATGCCGTCGGCGACATTGACACCTTCACCCGGGATTTGGCTGGATTCAACAAGGCAGACGCAGTGCATTTTGACGCCCTGCTACAAGGTTGCGTGACGGATGCCGAGCTTCTGGATGCCCTGATCGTGCCGCTTTTGGACCGTCCGATGACGGAGATTTCACCCATCGAGCATGCCATCATGTGGATTGGCGCGTATGAGTTCAGCCATTGTCAGGATGTGCCTTGGCGCGTGGTGCTCAATGAATGCATAGAACTGGCCAAGGAGTTTGGCGGAACCGACGGCCACAAGTATGTCAATGCCGTGCTCAACGGAATGGCACCCAGTTTGCGCGGAGCCGAAGTCGAGTCCGACCGGGCCCACGGCAAAAAGATACGCACCTGAGACTGCCACCCACATCCATGCAAATTTCGTCGCGTGCACAAAGGATAGAGCCTTTCTATGTCATGGAGGTAGCCAAAGCCGCCGCTGCGCTGGGCCAACAGGTCGCACACACCGATGCACCCATGATTTTCCTGAACATCGGTGAGCCCGACTTCACCGCTCCGCCCCTGGTACAGGCTGCTGCAGAACAAGCAATTCGGGACGGCCGCACGCAATACACTCCCGCCACAGGACTGCCAGGCCTGCGCGAGCGCATCAGCCACTGGTACACCCAACGGTTTGATGTGGATGTCCCTGCAAGCAGAATCGTGGTAACTGCAGGAGCATCCGCCGCCCTGCACTTGGCGTGCATGGCTCTGATTGAGCCCGGCGACCAGATTCTCATGCCAGATCCCAGTTACCCTTGCAACCGGCATTTTGTCAGTGCTGCAGAAGGTTGCGCGGTACAAATACCCACTACTGCTGAAGACCGCTTCCAGCTTAATGCCGACCAGGTACGCTCGTCGTGGGGACCACGCACTCGCGGTGTGCTGTTGGCCTCACCCTCCAACCCCACGGGCACCTCTATCCACCCCGACGCTCTGCGCGACATCCATCGCGTGGTGCAGATGCACGGAGGAATTACTCTTGTCGACGAGATCTACTTGGGGCTTGGCTTTGATGACCAGTACGGTCATACCGCATTGGCGATGGATGACGACATCATTAGCATCAACAGCTTCAGCAAATACTTCAACATGACGGGATGGCGTCTGGGCTGGATGGTCGTTCCCGAAAAACTGGTACCGGTGATTGAACGGCTGGCGCAAAACCTGTTCATCTGCCCCAGTACGATAGCCCAGCATGCCGCTTTGGCATGCTTTGAGCCGAAGAGCCTGACCATCTACGAACAGCGCCGCAATGAGTTCAAAGCCCGACGCGACTACTTCATACCCCAGCTCAACGCCATGGGTCTGTCCGTGCCGGTGATGCCTGACGGAGCTTTTTATGCCTGGGCCGATTGCACTGCCGCGTGCGTTAAGCTGGGCGTAAAAGACAGCTGGGACTTTGCATTTACAGTCATGAATCAGGCTCACGTAGCCATCACCCCTGGGCGGGACTTTGGCAGTGCGCAAACACAGAATTTTGTGCGCTTTTCGACTGCAAGCTCCATGGAGCAATTGCAGCAAGCGGTGGTCCGCTTGCGTGATCTTCTGCTATAGAGCCCAGAGCCGTCTCAACAATGCCTTGGGCCAACACCCTGAACCGTTAATATGAATCAAGATCTATCCATACTTCATCTCGTGCTCAACGCCAGCTTCGTGGTGCAAGCCGTGATGTTGCTGCTGATGGTGGTCTCCATATCCAGTTGGGCTGCCATTTTCCGGAAGTTTTTTGCACTCAACCGCGTAAAGTCGCTGAATGAAGCGTTCGAGCGCGAATTCTGGTCAGGCGCCAGCTTGAACGATCTCTTTGCCGAAGCTAGCAAAAATGCCGCCAAGGCAGGGCCCATGGAACGCATATTTGCCAGCGGCATGCGTGAATTTCAGAAACTGCGTGAACGCCGCATCGCCGATGTTGGCACCTTGATGGATGGCGCGCGCCGTGCCATGCGGGCCAGTTTTCAGCGTGAAATGGATGTCGTTGAAACCAACCTTTCCTTTTTGGCGTCTGTGGGTTCGGTGTCTCCCTATGTGGGGCTGTTTGGCACAGTCTGGGGCATCATGCACGCATTTGTGGGCCTGGCCGCGCTGACACAAGTGACGTTGGCCACTGTGGCACCCGGCATAGCTGAGGCGCTGGTGGCCACCGCCATTGGCCTGTTTGCCGCCATTCCAGCAGTGGTCGCCTACAACCGATTTGCCCGCGACATCGACCGCATTGCGACCCAGCAGGAGACGTTCATTGAAGAGTTCTCCAACATATTGCAACGCAACGTGGGCGCACAAGCCAACGCAGCGCGCTGACCATGCCTGCCATCGCACACCGTGGCCGGGGTCGGCGCACTATCAACGAAATCAATATGGTGCCTTTTATTGATGTGATGCTGGTTTTGCTGATCATCTTCATGGTGACAGCACCACTCATCACGCCCAGCATGATCGATCTGCCCAGCGTCGGAAAGGCTTCGCGCCAACCGGACCAGATCATCCAGATTGTGATCGGCAAGAACGATAGCTTGGAAATGAAGATCAAAGACAAGACTTCCGCTCTGTCACTCAAGGACTTGGCCAGCACCGTCAAAAGCGCGCAAGGCGCCCGCGATGGCGCGGCAGCGGCCAACTCGGCAGTGGTCATCAGTGCTGACAAAAACGTGAAGTACGAAAGCGTGGTTAAGGTAATGGATACGTTGCAACGTGCTGGCATTCAGCGCGTTGGCTTGTCGGTGCAACTGGCCAACTAGAAAGACCATTACGCACAACTTCACACCCATCCAGCAATGACCGCCAGTCAAGCACGCATGGAGTTTGCCCCACCGCCTGTACCGGGCTTGGTGCGTGCGCTGGCCATGGCGATTGTGGCCCACGCCTTGCTGCTGGCCGTTCTGGCACTCGGGGTTCAATGGAAGCGGGACGCAGTTCCCGTTACGGTGGAAGCCGAACTCTGGTCTGCCCTGCCCGTTCAAGCAGCCCCACCGCCACCAGAGCCAAAAGCGATAGCCCCGGAACCTGATGTGGTTCCTGTGGCCAAGGTAGCGGTCCCTCCAATCCCCACGCCAGCGCCCACCACACCAGACCCTAGTATTGCCATTGCCAAAGAAAAGGCCAAGCTTCTCCGTGAAAAGCAAATAGAGCAGGACCGGCAAAAAGAAGCACTAAAAATTCGCCGAGCAAAGGAAGAGAAGGAAACACGCGAAAAAGAGCAGCGCGAAAAACTCGCCCGCGACAAGAAACTTCTGCAGGATCAGCAGAAAGCGCAATCTGCCAAAAGCGATGCAGAAGCTAAAAAGGTGGCTGAGCTGCGCAAGCTGCAAATTGAGCGCATGAACCGCATGGCCGATCAGGCAACAGGCTCCGGCGACGCCAATTCCAGCGGTACAGCCAAACAATCTTCCGGCCCATCGGCAAGCTATGGCGGGCGCATTCGGGCGCGTATCAAGCCCAATATCACCTACACAGAGACTCCTGTTGGCAACCCGACCGCCGAGGTCGAGGTGCGGACATCACCAGACGGCACAATCATCAGCCGCAAACTGGTCAAGACCAGCGGCGTCAAATCGTGGGACGATGCAGTGCTCAACGCTATCGACAAGACCGAAGTCCTTCCCCGTGACGTGGACGGACGCGTTCCTCCAACACTGACCTTGGTCTTCAGTCCCAAAGATTGATTGGGTGGCGGCTGACGCGAATTTCTATGCTTGCACCAGCGTCGTAACACGCCTTCTGGTGCGTTCACGCAGAGAGCACTCACGCAAAGTGTCGGCCATTTTTTCGAGATCCGGAATACCAAACACAACTACGGTTGAAAAATTGGTATCCGTCGAGCGAAGCTGCAGTACACATTGCCCGAGCAGGCGCATGCCCAGTGGCTTGAGAACATCGAAATGGTCGATCCGAAATAGCTCTACGCTCTCCTTCGACTTGGAAAGAATTCCACTTTCAATTCTGACACGCTGTGTCGTGATCTCGTATTGAGTCGCCAAGCTCTGGATCCAGTAGTAAATATAGGCAATGCCCAGCGTGCAGGCGACAGCCAACCACTGCCATGCCGTGTGGATAACCGCAGGATGGCCAATGAACAATACAGTTTCCGCCAAGTTCTCCCGGGATGCAGCCAACGCCGCCAAATCTGTATTGCAGAAGCGGCATTTGATAGCCGCTGCCTTGATGGTTTCGGCGCAAACCGGGCAGGACTTGGTGTCATCGCTCATGAACTTCTCCTCTTGTGCCAGAAGCGATCCCGGCGCATAAAAAAAGCCTGCTACCGGGGAGATAGCAGGCTCTTCAAGAATCACTTGGGGTGGCTGATGGGGCTCGAACCCACGACAACAGGAATCACAATCCTGGACTCTACCAACTGAGCTACAGCCACCGCGAGTCTATGATTATAGCGGGTGTTTTCCCTATTCCGGCAAAGCCTGCTGCCCAAACGCATTTGCCGCAGGACGCGGTGCCTTGATTGCAACCTTAAAGCGCTGGGTCAGCAGCTTGTAGTAGGCCTTGTTTTCCGCGCTTGCTACCCATTGCGCATATTGCTTTCGCTCCTGGTCGGCAGTCGCTGGCGCTGGCGCGTTACGCGGCAGAATCTGGTTCACCCGCGCGACAACATAGCCTTGGGCGCCCAGATCGACTCCAACCCACACGGGCAAACTTGTCGTATCCGCATGCAGGACAGCATCCAGCACCGGACCCGGAACGACTTGTGCGCCATCCCGGGACACGGTCACTGCCGCAGGCATGTTGGCTGGTGCCGCGGCCTTCCAGTTGGCCAACTTCTCAATACCATCCTTTTTTGCCATCTCGGCGGACTGACTTGCAATGAGTCGGGCCCTCACAATGGCGCGCACCTCCGTCAGGGGTCGGGTGCTCGCAGGTGTGTATTCGGTCACGCGGGCAGCAGCCAATTGGTTGGGCCCAACCTCGACAGCCTCGGTGTTACGTTTTTTCTCCAAAGAATCCGCACTGAAAATGGCGGCCAAAAACTTCGGATTCGCCAGCACGCCGGTCACGCCCGGCACTGGCTTGCGCTGCAGATTGTCGACCGTCTTGACCTCCAGTTTCAACCGTTCAGCTACCGGTTTGAGACTGTCGGATTGTTCGTAGACACCATTGGTAAACGTTTCCGCGGTTTCCGCGAACTTGCGCTGGGCCTGCTGCGTTTTCAGATCAGCTTCCATGCTCGGGCGCAATTCCTCAAAACTGCGCTGCTTGGGAGTCTTGACATCTGTGAGTTTGATGATGTGGAAGCCAAAGTCCGATTCGACGACATCGCTGATATCACCCTTGTTCAACGCGAATGCAGCGTCTTCAAATGGTTTCACCATCGCGCCACGTGCGAAGAAATCCAGATCACCACCGTTAGGTGCAGAACCGGGATCCTGTGAGTTCTTTCGCGCAGCTTCAGCAAATGTGTCGGGAGCCTTGCGCACCTGTACCAGCAAAGCATCAGCGCGCTCTCGGGCCTTCTTGCGGTCATCGGCGGGCATATCTTTGGGTGCATTGATCAGAATGTGGCTCGCACGCCGTTCTTCCTTGCCACTCAGCCGCGTGACATTCTGTTCGTAGTATGACTTCAGGTCCGCCTCGTTCAGCGTGATGGACTTTTTGACGGTATCCAGATCCAGCACTACATACTCAACGCTGGCAGCCTCCGAGGCCTGAAACTGTGTGGGATTGGCTTGATAGTAGGCGTCAATCTCCGCGTCACTGGGGTTGACCTTGCCCGCATAGTCTGCAGGATTGAACCGTGACACCTGCACTTCACGGCGTTCGTAGAAAGCATTCAACGAAACGTCGGCAAGTGCCGCCGGAGAAAAAGCAGTCGACAGTAACCCAGCCTCCACTTGCCGAACCGACAACTGGCTACGCACACGCGCCTCGAAACCATCGGTGGTCAGGCCCTGGTTCGCGGCAAGCTGGCGGTAACGTTCAATATCAATGGAGCCATCGGGGCGGCGCAACGAAGCGATCGTCGGGCTTTGCTGCAATTCACGGGCCAAGCGTGCATCAGACGTATTCAGGTGTGCATCCTGCACAGCCTCAGTCAGAACCCGCTCGCGCACCAAGCGCTCCAACGTGACATACCGAGCTTGCGCGGAGTCCAGCATCTTGGCATCCAGATTGGGAACCTGTGCCCGCAAGCGATCCACCTCGGCCTTGTGTGCAGCATCCCAGTCACCCTGTGTAATGCTATGACTGCCAACCGTGGCCACAGCGTCACCTCCGGCCTTGATGCTCTTGAATCCATCCACACCCACCAACACAAACGCGGGAATGATCATCAAGAACATGAGGAACATCATGACCTTCGTGTGCTTGCGAACAAATTCAAACATGCGCTATCTCTCCATGAAAAAACAAAAAAGGCGAACAACCATGTTCGCCTTTGCTGTGGGGTGGTGAGTGATGACGGGCTCGAACCGCCGACCTACGCCGTGTAAAGGCGCCGCTCTACCAACTGAGCTAATCACCCCACCTGAAACCAAAAAATCAATTCAGGGCATCTTTCAATGCTGTGCCAGGACGGATCTTTGGAACATTGGCGGCCTTGATTTTAATCGCATCGCCTGTTCGTGGATTTCTGCCTGTGCGCGCTGCACGTTTACCGACCGCAAATGTACCAAAACCTACCAAGGACACCGACCCGCCTTTTTTCAACGTAGTTTTGACTGCGCCAATGGTGGACTCCAAAGCGCGCGTAGCGGCAGCTTTGGAAATATCGGCATGTTTTGCAATGTGTTCTATCAGTTCGGTTTTATTCACAAAGACCCCTTGTATGGAAGCAGAGTTAATCGAAATGTCTCTTCAAATATTATTTTCACCGGACACAGTTTTCGGTTTTCTGCACTTCGCGCAAACGGGCCTGGAGCTGGTCTGGATCAATTCTGTCGCAGCCACCGCTGCTGCATCCCATTAAAGCCACGGCGTAATTCCATGTCAATACGCCATGCAGCATTACAACGGTGCGGACGCAGATTCTAGTTCTTTTTATAACGAAAATTTGGCCGGAAACCCAAGAAAAACTGTGGTAATGGTGGCATCCGAAAACACGTCAAGACGAGCAAGTTTACTGGGCCCGCGCACGTATTTCAGGAATCGCCTTTTGCAGGTAATAGACCATAGACCAGATGGTCAGTACGGCGGCCGCCCAGATCAGCCACACACCCCAGACGTGTGTATTGATGATGCCAAACAACACCCCATCAAACAGCAGGAAAGGAATTGCAACCATTTGTGCCACGGTCTTGAGTTTGCCAATCATGTGCACCGCCACACTTTTGGATGCACCGATCTGGGCCATCCATTCGCGCAGCGCGGAGATGGCGATTTCCCTGCCGATGATGATGAGCGCCACGAACACATCGGCTCGTTGCAAATGCACCAGGACCAGCACACAGGCACACACCAGAAACTTGTCCGCCACCGGGTCAAGAAAAGCCCCAAACGAGGACGTTTGGTTCAGCTTGCGTGCCAGATACCCGTCGAGCCAATCGGTTGCCGCGAATACGACAAACATGACCGTGGCGATGAGGTTTTTCTCAGCTTGCGTGCCCAGCGCATCCGGCAAATAAAAAACACCCACAATGAGCGGAATCGCGAAGATCCGCGTCCACGTCATGATGGTGGGTATGGTCATAAACATCGGCTGATTGTGGCATGGCTAATGCAGGGCCCGGTAAATTTCTTCCGCCAGTTCGCGTGAAATGCCTTCGACTGTTGCGATGTCATCAGCACTGGCCAGCGCAACTCCGCGCACTCCGCCAAAGCGTTGTAACAACTTGGCCCTTCGCTTGGGTCCAACCCCGGCAATTTCCTCCAGTTTGCCACCGCCCACGCGCACCTTGGCCCGCTGTGCGCGCATGCCGGTGATGGCGAACCGGTGCGCCTCGTCGCGAATCTGGGCCACCAGCATCAGAGCCGCCGAATCGGCCCCCAGATACACCTTGTCACGCCCGTCCGCAAAAACCAGTTCCTCCAGACCCACTTTGCGGCCTTCGCCTTTTTCCACACCCACGATCAGCGACAGGTCCAGCCCCAATTGCTCAAACACCTCGCGCGCCATGGACACCTGGCCTTTGCCTCCATCCACCAGCACCAGGTCCGGCAGACGACCGGTGCCGGCCGGTGTCTGTCCCGCATGCTTGGCCTCTTTTAGAGCCTCTGCCACCTTGCTGTATCTCCGGGTCAGCACCTGGCGCATGGCAGCATAGTCATCGCCTGGCGTAATGCCCTCGATATTGAACCGCCGGTACTCGGCGTTTTGCATTTTGTGGTGCTGGAACACCACGCAGGAAGCCTGGGTGGCCTCGCCTGCCGTATGCGAGATATCAAAGCACTCCACCCGCAGTGCGTCCAGATTTTCCAGGGTCAGGTCCAGCGCTTCCGCCAGGGCCCGGGTACGTGCCTGCTGCGACCCCTCCTCCGCCAGCAAACGGGCGAGCTGCAATGCCGCATTGGTTTGCGCCATTTCCAGCCAGGCCCGACGCTGCTCGCGCGGCTGGTGTATGGCGCTTACCTTGAACCCAACCTGTTCAGACAAAACTTTGAGCAAGTGTTTGCTGACAGGCTCGCTGACGATGAGTGTGGGAGGCATGGCAACCTCAATGTAGTGCTGCGACAAGAAGGCTTCCAGAACCTGCACCTCAACCGAATCAACCACGGCTCCATTGCCCGCTTCGGAACTGGCATCGGCTTCTTCCGAATCCGACAGGCCTGCGGCATCCTCCACGTGAACCGGGAAATACGGTCTGTCCCCCAGATGGCGGCCGCCTCGCACCATTGCCAGGTTCACACAGGCTTTGCCGCCCTGCACCTTGACCGCAAGAATGTCGACGTCCCTGTCTTCCACGTTGTCCATCGCCTGCTGGTGCAGCACGTTCGACAAGGCCGCCACCTGATTGCGCAAGTCCGCGGCCTGCTCAAACTCCAGCTTTTCGGCATGGGCCATCATGCGGGACTCCAGGTGTTTCATCACCTCCTGGGCGTCACCGCGCAGAAATTTTTCGGCGTTGGCCACATCGGCCGCGTAATCCTGGGCCGATATATGCCCCACACACGGAGCCGAGCAGCGCTTGATCTGGTACAGCAGGCAGGGCCGTGTGCGGTTGCTAAAAACCGGGTCTTCGCAGGTGCGCAGGCGAAACACTTTCTGCATCAGCAAAATGGCCTCTTTCACCGCCCAGGCACTGGGATAAGGGCCAAAGTAACGGTGCTTTTTTTCCACACCACCCCGGTAATACGACACCCGGGAAAAATCAGCCGCGATCGGCGCCGCCGGAACGATGGGGCTCTTGCTATCACCCGCCTCACCCAGACGTTCGCGCCGGGATGCTGCAGGCACCCCGGTCATCTTGAGATAGGGGTAGCTCTTGTCGTCGCGAAACAGGATGTTGTACTTGGGATTGAGCGTCTTGATCAGGTTGTTTTCCAGCAGCAGTGCCTCGGCCTCGGAGCGCACCACCGTGGTCTCCATGCGCACAATCTTGCTCACCATGTGGCCGGTGCGCGTGCCGCCATGGTTCTTCTGAAAATAGCTGGAAACCCGCTTCTTCAGATTGATGGCTTTGCCCACGTAGAGCAACTGGCTCTGCGCGTCGAAATAGCGGTACACCCCCGGCAAGGATGGGAGCGCCGCCACTTCACGTAGCAACTCTTCAGAATGGGTTTCAGACATGGGCCGTATTGTCCTTGCTTTGCCGGTAGACAATCACATGCATGGCACAACCGATTACGACCGTTTCAAGCACGCCTCTGCGGTGGGATGTGTTTTGCCGCGTGGTCGACAATTTTGGAGACATCGGCGTGTGCTGGCGCCTGTGCGCCGACCTGGGCGCGCGCGGGCACGCGGTACGCATGTGGGTGGACGACACGACCCCACTGCGCTGGATGGCACCCGGTGCGCTGGAAGGCACCTGGCCCGGAGTGCAAGTACTGGACTGGGAGCGATCCCAGGATGCAGCGCTGCTGGCCAGCCTGACGCCCGCCGACGTATGGGTCGAAGGGTTTGGCTGCGAGATTGCTACTGAATTCATAGCTGCTCGTGCAGATTTTACGAGGGCTACAGGCCAAATGGCCCATGACACTCCAGTCTGGATCAATCTGGAGTATCTGTCCGCAGAGCGCTATGTAGAGCGGTCGCACGGTCTGGCGTCACCGGTCATGCGTGGCCCGGCAAAGGGCTGGACCAAGTTTTTCTTCTACCCTGGCTTCTCCGCACGCACCGGCGGCCTGTTGCGCGAAGCCGATATGCTGCAGCGCCAGCAGGCGTTTGCGCAAGGCGACGGGCGAGCAGACTGGCTGGCGCGCCACGGCATCATCTGGGCCGGCGAGCAGCTGGTTTCGTTGTTTTGTTATGAACCCACAGCCCTGACAGCCCTGTTGGCACAACTGGATGCCGCACCAACTCCCATCTTGCTCCTGGTTAGCGCCGGACGGGCCAGCAAGGCCGTGGAAACCGCTCTGGCGCAACGCGCTGCTGAGAACACCCAGGCTTTTCACCGCCTGCGGGTGGCCTACCTCCCCCCTCTGACCCAAGCCGATTTTGACCACTTGCTGTGGGCCTGTGATCTGAATTTCGTGCGGGGCGAAGACTCGCTGGTGCGCGCGCTGTGGGCCGGCAAACCGCTGGTCTGGCAGATCTACCCGCAGGACGACGCCGCACATGTCCACAAGCTGGACGCCTTTATGGACGCCATCGGCGCCCCCGCATCCTTGAGAAACTTTCATCATGTGTGGAACGGCGCTCACCCATCGGCCAACCATGACGCCCTGCCCTTGATCGACCTCAATTCTTGGTCGCAATCGTTGCAGGCGACTCGGGAACGCCTGCTGCAAATCGACGATCTGGTCACACAGCTGGTTCAATTCGTCCTGAAAAAACGGTAAAATATTAGGCTTTGCTGACTTTGCCCGTGACCCTTGGGCAAATCATGCTCCGCCGCAGCTTGCGGCCTAACATCGCTGACAGCACTGGCTAACAGCGAAACCGCTCCATACAGCTTATGAAAATCGCTCAAGAAATCCGCGCCGGCAACGTCATCATGCACGGCAAAGACCCCATGGTCGTCCTGAAAACCGAATACAGCCGCGGCGGCCGCAACTCCGCTACCGTGCGCATGAAGCTCAAAAGCCTGATCGCCAACTTCGGCACCGAAGTCGTGTTCAAGGCCGACGACAAGATGGACCAAGTCATTCTGGACAAGAAAGACTGCACCTACTCCT
>JAUSNJ010000005.1 GCA_030645355.1 Rhodoferax sp.
GATAACCGCAATAGGCTGCAATTCAAGGCAGCGCAGGGTGCGGCCTGGCACCGCTTACAGCAGGGCTTTGAGCAATTTCGCCATTTCCGACGGGTTGCGCGTGATGGTGAAGCCGCAGGCTTCCATGATTTCGAGCTTGGCGTCCGCAGTGTCGGCACCGCCGGAGATCAACGCGCCGGCGTGGCCCATGCGCTTGCCGGCCGGGGCGGTGACGCCCGCGATGAAGCCGACAATCGGTTTTTTCATGTTGGCTTTGCACCACATGGCCGCTTCGGCTTCGTCCGGTCCGCCAATTTCGCCAATCATGATGACGGCGTCGGTGTCCGGGTCGTCGTTGAAGGCTTGCATCACGTCAATGTGCTTGAGGCCATTGATCGGGTCGCCGCCAATGCCGACGGCGCTGGACTGGCCCAGACCGATTTCGGTCAGCTGCGCCACGGCTTCGTAGGTCAGCGTGCCCGAACGGGACACGACGCCGATACGGCCCTTGCGGTGGATGTGACCGGGCATGATGCCGATCTTGATCTCGTCAGGCGTGATCAGGCCGGGGCAGTTGGGGCCAAGCAGCAGGGTGCGCTTGCCGCCAGCGGCTTCCTTGGCTTTCATGCGGTTGCGCACTTCGAGCATGTCCTTGACAGGGATGCCTTCGGTGATGCAGATGGCCAGGTCGAGGTTGGCCTCAACGGCTTCCCAGATCGCGGCGGCGGCGCCAGAAGGCGGCACGTAGATCACCGAGACGGTGGCGCCGGTGGCCTGGGCCGCTTGCGTCACGTTGGCAAAAATCGGGATGCCTTCGAAGTCTTCGCCGGCCTTCTTGGGGTTCACGCCCGCCACGAACGCTTCGCGGCCGTTGGCGTAGTCGCGGCACATGCGGGTGTGGAATTGACCGGTCTTGCCGGTAATGCCCTGCGTGATGACTTTGGTGTTTTTGTTGATGTAGATAGACATTTACTTAGCTCCGGCTTATTTAACAGCGGCGACGATTTTTGTCGCTGCGTCGGCCATGGTGTCTGCGGCAATGATGGGCAAACCGGAGTCGGCCAGCATTTTCTTGCCCAGGTCTTCGTTGGTGCCCTTCATGCGCACGACCAGCGGAACGTTCAGGTTGACGGCCTTGCAGGCGGCGATGATGCCGTCGGCGATGGTGTCGCACTTCATGATGCCGCCGAAGATGTTGACCAAAATGCCCTTGACTTCAGGGTTTTTCAGCATGATCTTGAAGGCTTCGGTGACCTTTTCAGCCGTGGCGCCGCCGCCCACGTCCAGGAAGTTGGCCGGCTCGCCGCCAAACAGCTTGATGGTGTCCATGGTGGCCATGGCCAGGCCTGCGCCGTTGACCAGGCAGCCAATGTTGCCGTCCAGGCTGATGTAGGCCAGGTCAAACTTGCTGGCTTCGACTTCGGCCGGGTCTTCTTCGTCGAGGTCGCGGAAGGCGACGACTTCGGGGTGGCGGAACAGCGCGTTCGGGTCAAAGTTGAACTTGGCGTCCAGCGCCATCAGGGCGTTCTTGCTGTCGCGGTTCAGCGGGTTGATTTCCACCAGCGACGCGTCGGTGTCCATGTAGCACTTGTAGAGCTTCTGGAAAATGTCCACGGCCTGTGCGGTGGACTCAGGTGGCAGGCCGATGGCGTTGGCGATCTTCGCGGCTTGCTCTTCGCCCAGACCCGTCAAGGGGTCGATGAACTCGGTGATGATTTTCTCGGGGGTGGAATGGGCCACTTCCTCGATGTCCATGCCGCCTTCGCTGGACGCGATGAAGGCGACTTTTTGCGTGGCGCGGTCGGTCACCAGCGACACGTAGTATTCTTTCTGGATGTCGGCGCCGTCCTCGATGTAGAGGCGACGCACCTTCTGGCCTTCAGGGCCGGTCTGATGGGTCTTGAGCTGCATGCCCAGGATTTCGCCCGCGATGCGCTTGACGTCTTCAATGGTCTTGGCCACTTTCACGCCGCCGCCCTTGCCGCGACCGCCCGCATGGATTTGCGCCTTGACCACCCACACCGGGCCGCCTAGCTTTTGGGCGGCTTCCACCGCTTCCTGCACCGTGAACGCCGGAATGCCGCGAGGCACTGGCACACCAAAATTGCGCAAGATTTCCTTGCCTTGGTACTCGTGAATTTTCATGAAAAACCTTCAGAATTCAGTAAAAGAGGGGTGCAACAGGGAGTTGGGCAGGGCTGTTGGAAAGGCAAAAAACAGGCCATATCGGCTCAAAACCAGCATGTTAGCTGTTGCTGCAAGCAGCAACCCGGAACTGTATCATGGTGCGATGCACAATTCTTGTGTGGACCTTACGCCTGATCCGGCCGCCCATTGGGCGTTCCCAGGTGCTATCTCTTGCTGAACATTGCTGAAAGCCCTTTATGCCTAAAATTTTTATCGACGGCGAAGCCGGCACCACCGGCCTGCAAATCCGGGAACGGCTCCAGCTAATGCCGAATATCGAGTTGCTCAGCATTGCGCCCGAACTGCGCAAGGACGCGGCCGCCAAGCGGGCACTGATGGCACAGGCCGACCTGGTGATCTTGTGCCTGCATGACGATGCGGCGCGCGAATCGGTGGCCATGATTGATTCACTGTCCGGCAAAAAACCCAAGATCATTGACGCCTCCACCGCCCACCGCACCGCACCGGGCTGGGTTTTTGGCTTTCCCGAGCTGGCCCCCGGCCAGCAAGGCGCCGTGGTGGCCGCCGAGCGCGTGGCCAACCCCGGCTGCTACGCCACCGGCGCGATTGCGCTGATCCGCCCGCTGGTCGATGCCGGCCTGATGCCTGCTGATTTCCCCTTGTGCCTGCCCGCCGTGAGCGGCTACTCGGGCGGCGGCCGGCCCATGATCGAAGCCTATGAGGCCGGCACCGCGCCCGCATTTGAGCTGTACGGCCTCGGC
>JAUSNJ010000010.1 GCA_030645355.1 Rhodoferax sp.
TCAGGTCGCTCAGCAAGTCGCTTTGAATATCCAGCAGGTAAGGGTACTGGTTTCGAGTGATGGGGTTGGCGTTCTTGTAGGCAAAAAATTGCGCCATTAGAACTTCCTTACGCTGTCGCTGAACGTGCCATTGGATTCAACGAATTTATTGTAAGCCTTGATGGCGTCTGCATTTTCCTTCAGCCATTGCGCCCGCTGCTCAACTCGCAACTGCTCGGCCAGTGCCTGCTCAAGAGTCGCGGACAAGTTGATGCCGAGCGTCCGGGCTTTTTCAAGTAAGTCGCTGTTGATGCTGACGTTAGTCGGTTTCTTGGGGGCCTGGATGTTGTATGCATGGCTCATGGCGGTATCTCTGGGTTTGCTATGCGCATATAGTATGCGCATGAATCATGGCGGGCAAGGCGTCTAGTACCGCGTCCATAAGCAAATCATAGCCAGACCTTCTCTTGCCAGTTCGTATCTAGTCGGATACGTTTCGACATGGCGCTAGAAGTCTAGCGAAAAGATATCGAACGGGCGAAGTCATTGGTCAAAAAGTACGAGGAGTTTCTAGATGACTGGTCTTAAACGATTTGACGCAGCGGATTATTTGGGCAGCGAGGAAATGATAGCTGAGTATTTGTCTGCAGCACTGGAAGACGAGAATCTGGAGGTCTTCCTCGCCGCTGTGTCTGATGTTGCAAAAGCTAGAGGGATGACCTCTATTGCCAACAGCACCGGATTAGGGCGAGAAAGCCTCTACAAAGCGCTTGCCCCCGGTGCCAAGCCACGATACGAGACTATTGTCAAAGTGCTGCATGGTCTGGGGGTCAGGCTGACAGTTCTTCCGAAATAGTCAAAAAAACTGGTTCAGTTCGCACACGACGGAGGAGGTGAGTCTACAAAAAATTACCTATAAGGTTATATTTTGTTGACATAAAGGATGGTGCTCTTGTTATTATGGTCTACAGTAAATTACGTTATTGGTTGTTTTTTGTAGACTTGCTATGACAAAGACAGAGAAATTGCTTGCCGCTTTCTCGAAAGCTGCTAAAGCAGGTGGAGGGATCCATACTGCACCAGAACTCGCCTTTATGGTGGGTGAGCGCTATACGCCAGTATTCACAAAATTTCTCGCAGACTGTGTAAAAAAAGGCATCGTGCGGAGAGTCGCTAACGGTGTTTTTGAAAGCGCCCTGACGCCACCTGACCCCTCCACCGCCATTTACAAGACAATTAAAAAATTGCGTGGAGAGGGGTTGAACTACATCAGCCTTGAAAGTCAGCTTAGCTATACGGGTGAAATCTCTCAAATTGTCATGGGTAGGGTAACTGTTATGACAAAAGGGCGCAGTGGTACCTTTTCCACCCCGTATGGTGTTATCGAGTTCACTCATACAAAAAAGCCAGTCAACAAGATCGCCCCTAATTTGTATTTTGACGCTGACATCAACATGTATCGAGCAAAGTCCGCGCAGGCAATCGCAGATCTAAAAGATTGCAACAGAAATGCTCACATGCTGGAGAGCTGAAATGCTGAAAGAGCAAATTCAACAAATAGTGAATTCGAACCCCGAGTACGCGGCAATTACGCCAGTCATTGAAAAGGAAATTCTGCATCACGACATCATGGATGTCATGATTAAGCATGGGGCACTGCAGTCGTTAACATTCATTGGAGGTACCTCACTTCGTTTGTGCTACAACAGCTCTCGCCTATCAGAGGATTTGGATTTCAACGGAGGGCATGACTTCAAGCCGTCAAATTTTGACGGACTGGAAACCGAGATTCAAAAATATATTCAAAACAAATATGAGACGGAGGTGTGGGTCAATAAGCCAACGGAAGAGAAGCAGGGGAACACATCTTCATGGAAAATCAGCATTGTGAAGGAGGCGAATCGACCTGATTTGCCCCGTCAGCAAATGCATATAGACGTTTGCGCCATTCCCTCTTTTGACGTTGAGAAGCGAGCATTGCTGAATCACTACAACATTGTTGTCCCTACCGAGGGCTTGCTGATTCCCGTTCAGTCATTACAAGAAATACTGGTAGACAAATTGATTGCGTTGGCGTATCGAGCACGGAGAATCAAGCCGCGCGATGTATGGGATATCGTCTGGATCAAGCAGCGCGGAATCGACATTTCACCAGTGCTGGTTGACAAAAAATTGGAAGCACGAGGAAAGGATAAGAAGGAGTTTGTTGAATCGCTTCGTATCCAGATAGATAAGCTGATGCAAGATGATGAAGTTCGCACTGACTTCAGTATGGAGATCAGCAGATTCGTTCCGAAGCAGGTAAAAGAGCGAACGCTGGATAATCCCGACTATTGGGCTTACGTTCAGTCAGAGGTCAGGAGCATTTCAAATCCATGGATTGACAGTGGAAAGTTGCCAAACAAGTTCGATATGGGGTTGTGATTCGCACAATGCCCTCAATTGCCCCTCAACACATGCCGCTCCAGCATCTGCCACCGCACCACCGCACCACCGCACCACCGCACCACCGCGCCGGAGTGATCGGTAGAGGATGCTCATGAGTTGCTCCTTGCCACCGTGTGTAAAAAATATTTGACATGGCAATGTCAGGCATCGTAGTTTGTGTCAAATTTCTTTGACATCGCCCAGGCAGGAGAATCTCCGTGAAGATCGCCATGAAAATCACCGTTGCTGCTGTGTTCGTACTCGTCGCTGTGTTCTTCGGGCTGCATGTCGGCCGTCAAAGCCATCATCTTGTTCACGGACAGGAATCTGGGCCAGTCACGATTTCAATACGCGAGGGGGATGGCTCGCTGTGTATTGAACCGGTATTCCAGGAGTACTACCAACTGACCGTGAAAGCCTTTGCCGATGGGCCAACCTCGGTGGACGAGGAAAAGTTTCGGCAGGACACCTTTGATCTTATGAAAACTTCCGACTTCTTTGGCGAGCTGACGCCCGAGCAGATCGTGGACCACATCAAGGACATTCCGGGGCAACTGATACAAATCATTCGCGAGGACGCCTCCGTGCTGGAGAATTGTGAG
>JAUSNJ010000031.1 GCA_030645355.1 Rhodoferax sp.
TTGCGCATCCAGCGCAGAATACTGGGCACGCAACTGCTTTTCGACCATGGCCGCCCTGACGGAAATTCTGTCCTGTTCATCACCGTTGCGTGTGATGGCCCCTTGCAGGGCCGTTGACTTGTTACTCACCGTACCGTCAGACGCCAGCAACCCACTCGCCAAATCGCGCAACTTCAGACCAAACCCATTGGTTGCAGTGTTCGAGTTGTTGGTGGAAAACAGCTTTTGCAGATTGCTGAGGTCGCCCATCGCTGTCGTTAGCTTGGTCGTATTCAATTTCAGCGATCCGTCTGCTTGCTGCTCCAGGCCCACTTCCGACAACCGTGTGTAGGTAGAACCAACGCTGCTGGAGCCAATGATCTTGCGCATCAGACTCTGCAAGCCTACCGTTGTCGAATCACCCTGCAGTACACCTGACTTTCCCCCTTGCACATACTTGGTCGAATCGGCCAGCGTTTTGCTCAGAGCCGAATAGGCATCAGCAAAGGCCTGGATATTCTTCTGGAGAGCGACCTTGTCCTGCGCCACGGATATTTGGACGGGCGAGCCGACAGCGGTGGTTTGCGCCAAATTGAGGGTCACGCCGGGCACAACATTGACAGCCGTGTTGGTAGCGGACTCCACAGCAACGCCATTGATCTTGAACGTTGCATTCAAGCCAACCTGACTCGACTCCATGCCCGAGGCCGACTCTGTTCCATTGCCCAACGACGTAAACGAGAGACTATCCAAGGCAGCAAAGCCGCCATTTGACGCGATGGAGAACCCGGCATCGCTTCCAGAAGTCGTGGATTGAAAAGAGAGGCGCTCCGTATTGCCAATCTTCAAGACTGTTGCCTTGACCCCTGCATTTGCCGCATTAATGGCGCTGGCTATCGTGGAGTATGTATCGCCTTCATTCACGTTGACTGTTACTGCGGTCGCCGCACCGGCAACAAAAGGACCGGCACCCGCCGCCCCCCAACTACCCAACTGAATACTCAATTGACCTGTGCCAGCACCTGCGCCAAGGGAGGCACCCGCCGCAATACTGCGTGAAGCGGTGGTCTGCGCTTGCGCCAAACGGGTGATATCCAGACCGAACGACGTCGAAGTAGCGGTCGAATCCACACTGACTGTAGCTGCCGATGTATTTGACGACGTAGCCGCCTGGGCGGCCCAACTGCTTGCAGACGCCAAGGTCGTCGCCGCATCCTTGAGTGCTGAAACCTGGGACTTTATGGTCCCGTAAAGCGTCAACTGGCTCTGTAAAGTCGTGGCTTTTGCCTGCAGAGTCTTTATGGGTTGCTTCTCAATGGCAACCAACTGCGTGACGATGCTGTTGACATCCAGCCCACTACCAATCCCTTGCGATGAAATTGCCATTGCGGCCTCCTAAGATCAGTTTATAGCGCCCTATCAACAATTGCAAAACGCGGAAAAGCGGCGTTGGGCTATGCCAAACGCCGCTGCTACCTGAGGAGGAGCGCAAGCCCCCCTCTGATATCGTCGATTACCGCAGCAGAGCAAGCACACCGCTAGGACCCTGATTGGCCTGCGCGACCATCGCCGTTCCAGCTTGCTGGAGAACCTGCGAACGGGTCAGATTGGCTGTTTCCATCGCATAGTCGGCATCCACAATGCGGCCATGGGCTGCCGCAGAGTTCTCCGCAGCCACTCGCAGGTTCGCAATCACGCCTTCGAAACGGTTCTGCGTTGCACCCCAAGTAGAACGGGCCGTGGTCACTGCATCAATATCGACGTCGAGTTTTGCAATTTCCGCGTTTGCCGTGATGTTGGTGGCACCCAGGGTTGTCGAAGTTCCTGTGTAGGCTACACCTGTCACCGCAATGGTGTCACCGGTATTGGCTCCAACCTGGAACTGATACGCTGTTGCGGCGATCACCAAGCTGCCATTGAACTTGGCGGAGGCGGCGACCCGTGTGTTTTCTGCCACCAGCAATGCGAATTCAGCGTCCAGCGCAGTGATGTCGCTGGCGACGTTGGTACCGTTTGAACCCTGGACCGCCAACTCACGCATACGCTGCAAGTTTGTCGAGATGACCCCCAGCGCTCCTTCTGCCGTTTGCGCCAGCGAAATCGCATCGTTGGCATTGCGGATCGCCACATTCATGCCACGGGTCTGTGCATCCATCCGCTCGGCAATGGCCAAACCTGCAGCGTCATCTTTTGCGCTATTGACGCGCAAACCGGATGACAGACGTTGCATCGCGGTGGTGAGCGTCAGCTCTGTTCTCGACAAATTGCGTTGCGCATTGATCGAGTTGACATTGGTGTTGATTCCTGACATTTGATTCTCCTAAAGATCGTTAAAAACCAGGCATCACTGCCCTTTCCGTAGCCAACCCCAAGGCTGGTCGCCGAGACCAACGCATTCGCTATGCACCTATTGGCCGACGAGCCCTTGAACCAGAACCCGTTGGAATTGTTTTCGGCCTACTAAGGCAAAGACTTAAGCACTAAATGCAAAAAAAGGATCCGGAGCACGGGAAATGGCTTGGTTTTACCGGTTTTATCGGGGAACTGAAAAATTCAAGTTTCTCCACAATTTGCTGACCGTGTAGCCAAGTCGGCAAGTGAGCTGACTCCAACCGGGAATCAACCCGGGCTTTACAGCTTTAAAGGAGCTCCTTATGACAAGCAGTATCAATACCAACGTTGCGTCGTTGAATGCACAGCGCAATTTGTCGACTTCGCAGCTATCTCTCACCACCTCGATGCAACGTCTGTCATCCGGCTTGCGCGTCAACAGTGCAAAAGACGACGCTGCAGGCTTGGCCATTGCCGAGCGAATGGACACGCAGACACGCGGCATGAACGTGGCCATCCGCAACTCCAACGATGCCATTTCCATGGCGCAAACCGCTGAAGGTGCTCTGGGTGCCATAACGAACAATTTGCAGCGCATGCGTGAACTGGCCGTGCAGGCAGCCAATGGAACCAATACCGCCACCGATATTACGTCCCTCGACCAGGAATATGTACTGTTGAAACAGGAGAACGATCGCGTCATTGCGACGACCAGCTTCAACAACGTTCCGCTTCTGAGCGTAGCCGTGGCGGCGCAGTTCCAGGTTGGCGCCAACACAACCGACACCATCACGGTCAACGCCGGTCAAGCGACACAAACCGCGACCTCACTGGGCGTGACCAACGCGACTGCCTTGGCAGAATTGGCAATACTGGATACCGATCTCAACACAATGACCAGCATTCGCGCCACTTGGGGCGCCTCGCAGAACCGTTTCGAACAGGTCATTGCCAATCTGCGGGTTGCTGCCGAAAATTCGGCCGCCTCGCGTGGACGCATCATGGATGCCGACTACGCGATGGAAACCGCCAATCTTTCGCGCGCCCAAATCCTGCAACAGGCTGGCACTGCCATGGTGGCCCAGGCCAATCAAATGCCCCAGGGCGTATTGGCGCTGCTACGCCAGTAATCGCCAATTGGCGTTCACCCCATCCCATGGATTGATGTGCTGGGGTCTATGGCTTAGCCTTCAAGAAGGTCTGCGCGGACGTTGATCGCGGACTTGAACCGTTTCGGCTTCAGCGATGGAAGACTTGTGCCGATAAGGCCATTCGATAGATATTTAATTTCACAGATGCGCATTGCGTCCTGCCCGACTAAGCACCAGCGCCTGTAAGGTTTTTTCCTACACCAGCGCAGTGCCTTTCCGACACCCGGAATAGCCAAAGCCTGATTTAAGTTTCTGGCACTCCAGCCCAGAATTGACTCCATGGTGATTCACACGAATTGCCGCTCACACCAGGAGCCAAAAATGACCAACGAACAAGTGCTGACCGAGATCCGCGAAGCCAACATGACGTACCTGATGCTGGCCCAAAATCTCATTCGCCAGGACAAGGCCGAAGCACTGTTTCGCCTTGGCATGTCAGAGGAATCCGCCGATCTGATTGGAGCCTTGTCGCCCGCTCAGATCATGAAGATCGCATCCGGCAACATGCTGCTATGCCGATTCAGAGTCGATGACGACATCGTATGGAACCTGCTGACCAATCACTCGGTCAACAAGGTTGACAACGACGCAACAACCAAACTGCATGCCAGCATTCTGATGGCCGGGCGTTACGCCGAAGCAATGTAACAAGCCCCCAATTCAGGAGCAAAACCATGGCCACAAAGAGCGTGTTGAACGATTCGAAGCAAGTTGAGCGCGCAGTCGCGTTGATCAAGCTGGGCGCCCGCTTGCAGGTGTTGGAGAGCGAGACCGAACTGTCTTACGAACGATTACTAAGACTCTACAAGGAGGTCGCCGGGCGCTCTCCCAGCAAAGGGCAACTCCCCTTTTCTACCGAATGGTTTCTGACTTGGCAGCCCAATATTCACGCCTCGTTGTTTCAGAACACCTATGAATATCTGACCAAGGTCAGCGCCATGGATGACATTGATGCCATCATGAAAGCCTACCGGCTCTACTCGGAACAAATAGCCGCCTGCGGCGTAGAACCCCTGCTCTCGGTGACCCGGGCATGGCGTCTAGTGAAGTTCATTGACAACAACATGCTGTCAATGACCAAATGCTCGAAGTGCGGGGGACATTTTGTCAGTGAAGCCTATGAAAACAGCCGTCACTTCGAGTGCGGCCTGTGTACCCCTCCGGCCCGTGCCGGAAAGGGGGCCGCAGCTGGCGGAATCTTGTTGCACTGAATGCTATCCAAATAGTAGCAATAAATCCAATGAATTAGAGGGCTACAGCGCTTTTTTACGGACAACCCTTCCCGTCATCCTGGCTCGCCGCCAGTGAGGTGCCAGAAACCAGCCACTGAGCGGTCCTTTTCATCGACGTTTAAGGTGCAGCGAGGCCACGCCGATATGATAGCGGCAGGCCATCAAAAGCCAGTCAATTCAACCCTTGAAGCATCGCGCTTCCCTGTCACAATGCGCCTATGTTCGTAATCGTCGGCTGGCTTGTCATTCTGGTGTGCGTCTTTGGCGTCTACATCTTTCACGGTGGCAACATCATGGTGATTTTGCACGCCTTGCCGTTTGAGCTGATCACCATTGGAGGTGCTACTGGGGGCGCTTTCTTGGCCGCCAACCAGATGAAAGTGATCAAAGCCACCGTTAAGGGACTTGGGGAGTGCTTTAAGGGCAGCAAATACACAAAAGCCCGATACATGGAATTAATGGCCTTGATGTTTGACATTCTCCAAAAAGCCCGAAAGGAAGGGCTGATGGCGATTGAAAAGGACGTCGAGGAGCCCCATGAGTCTGAGCTTTTCAAAAAGTATCCCGCTGTAGGAAGCGATCACCACGTCGTGGAATTCATTACTGACTATTTGCGCATGATGGTTTCCGGAAACCTCAATGCGCATGAAATCGAGTCGTTGATGGATAACGAAATCGATACCCACCACCACGAGGCTCACGCAGCGGTTGCGGCCATTCAACGTATTGCGGGCGGGTTGCCTGCTTTTGGTATTGTGGCTGCTGTGCTTGGCGTCGTAAACACCATGGGGTCTGTAGGTCAACCTCCCGCTGTGCTGGGCGGGATGATTGGCTCCGCCTTGGTCGGCACATTTTTGGGCATCTTGTTGTCCTACGCTTTTGCAGAACCACTGGCAGGAATGCTCGAACAGAAAGTGGAAGAAAGCGGCAAGGAATTGCAGTGCATCAAGACCACACTACTGGCCAGCATGCAGGGATACAACCCCTCCACGGCCATCGAATTTGGCCGCAAGGTGCTTTATTCCACCGAGCGCCCCACGTTTATCGAGCTGGAAAGCTACGTGAAGGGCAAGAAATAGGACCATGGAAACCTAAGCATGGCAGGGGACGCCAAAAAGCTGCAGCCCATAATCATCAAGCGGGTCAAAAAGGGTGGCCACGCCGTGCACGGGGGTGCCTGGAAGATCGCCTACGCCGACTTTGTGACCGCCATGATGGCGTTTTTCCTGTTGATGTGGCTCCTGGGGAGCACATCTGAGGGTGACAAGAAGGGGATTTCGGATTATTTTCAGTCCCCGATGAAGGTCGCCATGCAAGGTGGCAGTGGAGCAGGCGCCAGTGCCAGCGTGGTCAACGGAGGTGGCAGTGACCTGACCCAAAGCAGTGGACAGAGCAAACGTGGTGACGGCGCCGATAAGCGGGCAAAAAAAATGTCGGGCGATCAAAAGAAGTCCGAAGCCGCCAAACGTGACGCCAAGATGCTCGCTGCACTCAGCGCAAAAATAGCAGCCGCCATATCCGGCAATCCAAAAATGGCCGAGTTCAGTTCGCAAATTCGACTTGAGATCACACCGGATGGCCTGCAAATCCAGATTGTGGATGACCAAAAACGCCCCATGTTCGACAGCGGTAGCGCCGCACTAAAACCTTACATGCGTGACATTCTGCGAGAGATTGGGACGGCACTATTGGACGTTGAGAACAAGATCAGCCTGGACGGGCACACTGATCGCAGTGCCTATGGAAACGCCGGCAAGGGCTACAGCAACTGGGAGCTGTCCGCAGATCGTGCCAACGCGTCGCGCCGGGAATTGGCCAACGCAGGCATGCCAGAAGACAAGCTGGCCCGTGTGGTTGGAATGGCGTCGAGTCTGCTTCTGGATCCGGCAGACCCTTTGAGCCCCAGCAACCGGCGCATCAGCATTCTGGTCATGACAAAAGACGCCGAAGAAAGGCTGCTGGGCGGCCTCCGAGTACCTGTGGAGATGGACGGTGATGCGGAAACCACTCAGGGCGCCACGGTTGCGCAGCCAGCACGTTGATTCCGTGCAAAATTCGGTGATACTTAGCAATATGCAAAAAAATCACCCGGGAAAGGGTAATCCATGTCAAAAGAACTGCGCTTTTTAGTCGTCGATGACTTCTCCACCATGCGACGAATCGTGCGCAACCTGCTCAAGGAGAGTGGTTTTGTTGACGCAGACGAGGCAGAAGATGGCGTAGTAGCCTTGCAGAAACTCCGCAGTTCCAATTTCGATTTCGTCGTAAGCGATATCAACATGCCCAATATGAATGGGTTTCAGTTGCTGGGAGAAATCAAGAAGGATGAGAAGCTGAAGCACCTCCCCGTATTGATGGTGACCGCCGAGGCCCGCAAGGAAGACATTGTTCTGGCGGCACAGCAAGGCGCAGCCGGCTACATTGTCAAGCCTTTCACCAAGGCCACTCTGGAAGACAAGGTCAACCACATCCTTACCAAAATGGGGTTGAAGTAGGATTTTGGCAGACAGCTTTCGTCTGACGATCAGTTGGCACGCTTGGGCCATTAACTCCAAGCAATAAGAGGGCGTATCAGCCCGCTTATCGACCTTTAGTTTTAAGGGTCACTTACGACAATGGTGGCAACTACAGAGCCCCACCATGGAACCAGGCAGTCAAGACCGCAACCTACCCGCCTCTGAGCGCAAGCTCAAGAAGGCACGGGATGATGGTCAAGTGAGTCGCTCAGAAGACCTGACACACCTTGCCGTACTCGGCGCAGGCGCTACCAGCGTACTGGTTCTAGCCCCCATTCTGTTTGACCGGTTGCAGCACAGCATGGGCCATCAGCTGTCATTTGACGCCGTCGCCGTCATGCAAACCAGCAGCATGGTGCAGCGTTTGGCCGACGCAACCAGCATCGGTGTCGCGGGTTGCGCTGCGTTCGCGGCAATCATTACTGCAGCAACGGTCCTTTCAGCTGTCGCATCGGGCGGCTGGGTCAATAGCCTGAAACCCATCATGCCGGACTTCACGCGCGTCAACCCGTTGAGCGGTTTCGGCAATCTGTTCACCAAAAAGAAGGTCTTGTCAGTGGCCAAAATGGCTCTTGTGACAGGGGTGCTGTTTGCCCTTGCCGCGACATTCCTGGGCTCCGGCATGCAGACCATATCGTCTCTGGTATTGCAGCCGTCCAGCTCAGCCATCCGGCATCTGACGGAATGGCTCACCAGCGGCATGGGGCTACTGCTTCTGGTCGTTCTGATGGCTGCATTGGTCGACGTTCCTTTGCAGACATTTCTGCACAAGGGCGAGATGAAGATGTCTCACCAGGAAGTGAAGCAGGAGGGCAAAGAGTCCGACGGCAACCCCCAGATCAAAGCCAAGATCCGCCAAAAGCAACGTGAAATGGCACAGAAGAACAGTGTGAATGCGGTACCCAAGGCGGATTTCGTCGTGATGAATCCGACCCACTTTGCCGTCGCTATACGTTACGACGAAAAGACCATGCGGGCACCCCAAGTCATATCCAAGGGCACGGACCTGATGGCCATGAAGATTCGTGACGTAGCCAAGCACCACGCCATTCCCGTGCTGCAGTCACCCATGCTGGCACGCGCCCTTTACGCCAACTCGGAACTCGATCAGGACATTCCGTCCAGTCTGTATACCGCAGTGGCACAGGTCCTGGCCTATGTCTACAAGCTGCGCGCAGCCATGCGCGGCGATGGCCCAATGCCTGGTGAACTCAGCCAGCCCTTTGTTCCGGCGGAACTTGATCCTCTGGCCAAAACCGTCAGGATGACCCACGCATGAACACGTCGCTCAAATCCCTGCAACAGTGGTTCGGCTCCAACACCACCCTGATCCAGGGCGCGTCTGCGCCCATGCTGGTTGTCGCCATCCTCGCCATGATGGTACTGCCCTTGCCGCCACTGCTGCTGGATGCATTTTTCACCATCAACATTGCGGTTGCCCTGATGGTCATGATGGTGGCCGCCTACATGATCCGGCCGCTGGACTTTGCCGCCTTTCCATCTGTGCTGCTGCTCACCACACTGATGCGGTTGTCGCTCAACGTCGCATCAACCCGCGTGGTGCTCCTGGAAGGGCACACCGGCCCCGGAGCAGCAGGCGCCGTCATTGAGGCATTTGGACACTTCCTGATCGGCGGCAACTTTGCGGTCGGTCTGATCGTGTTCGCCATCCTGGTGGTGATCAACTTCGTCGTCGTGACCAAGGGCTCCGAACGCATTGCCGAGGTTTCAGCGCGCTTCACTTTGGACGCCATGCCCGGCAAGCAGATGGCGGTCGATGCTGACTTGAATGCAGGACTCATCGATGAAAAGGAAGCCAAACGCCGCCGTGCAGAGGTCGGCGAAGAAGCAGAGTTCTTCGGATCCATGGATGGCGCATCCAAATTCGTGCGGGGTGATGCCGTCGCAGGCATACTGATTCTGCTGATCAATATTTTTGGCGGCTTTGCCATCGGTATCCTGCAACATGATTTGACTGCTACGCAAGCGGCCAACACCTACATTTTGCTGGCCGTCGGTGATGCGCTGGTGGCACAAATTCCAGGACTCCTGATTTCCGTGGCAGCAGCTATGGTGGTGTCACGGGTTGGCAAGGAGCACGACATCGGCAAACAAATCGTCGGCCAGATGTTTGTCTCACCCAAGGTCCTGGGAATCACCGCGGTCATCATGTTCATCTTGGGCGTCATTCCCAATATGCCGCACTTTGTATTTTTGACCATTGCATCGATCCTGGCCTATGGTGCATGGGTTTTGGCCCACAAGCCCCCTCCCGTTGATCCACAAACGCTGATCGCTCCCGTTGCGACCGACGGCGAGGCATCGTGGGACGACCTCCAGCCAGTTGACCAACTGGGCCTGGAGTTGGGATACCGTCTCATTGCGCTGGTCGACAAGACCCGTCAGGGTGATCTGCTGACACGCATCAAAGGGGTACGGCGCAAGTTTGCACAAGAAGTCGGATTCCTGCCGCCACCCGTTCATGTGCGCGACAACCTGGAGCTCAAGCCCAGCGCTTACCGCATCACCTTGCGTGGCGTCATTGTTGGTGAGGGCGAAGCGTTCCCTGGCATGTATCTCGCGATCAATCCGGGCGGTATCACCACTCCGCTGATTGGCACAGCCACCACGGACCCCGCGTTTGGGCTCCCTGCACACTGGATCGACGAGCAGCAAAAGGAAACGGCGCAAATGGTCGGGTTTACCGTCGTTGATTCCGAGACTGTCATGGCCACCCATTTGTCACACTTGATGCAGGTCCAAGCATCCAAATTGCTGAGCCGGACAGAGACCCAACAACTGGTGGAACACGTTGCCAAACTGGCCCCCAAACTGATTGAAGAAGTGGTTCCCAAAATGGTTTCCATCGCCGTTTTCCAGAAAGTGCTGCAGTTGCTGCTGGACGAGTCGGTTCATATCCGCGACATCCGCACCATCATCGAATCCATCGCCGAACATGCGGGCACCACGTCGGACCCTGCGGAATTGGCTCGCAGAGTTCGGGTGGCCTTGTCGCCCGCCATCGTGCAGCAGATATACGGCCCGACCCGCGAGTTGAATGTGATTGCGATTGATCCTGGCCTGGAACGCCTGCTGGTTCAAGCCTTGGGCAGTACTTCCGGGCCGGCCCTGGACCCTGGCGTTGCCGAGATGCTGACGCGCAGCGCCGCCGAAACCGCCATGAAACAGGAAGAAGTGGGTGTGCCGGCTTGCCTGCTGGTTCCAGACCAGATTCGCAGCGCCATCTCACGTCTTGTGCGCCGCGTCGCGCCCCGCCTGCAAGTGCTTGCCCACAGTGAGATTCCTGAAACCCACACTATCCGCATCGGTCCGATCCTCAGAGGCGCAACATCATGAACATCCAACGCTTTACCGCCCCCACTTCTCGTGAAGCCCTCGCCAAAGCACGCATGGCGTTCGGAGAGAGCACGCTGATCCTGTCCAATCGGCCCACCGAAAATGGCGTGGAAGTCGTGGCCACCGCCGAGGATACGCTTGCGGCATTGGACACAATGCACCGCAACCCGGAGCAAAAGCCCGTTAGCCAAAACCCGGTGCGCGTTGCGGCCCCCAGCTACCATGATGCATCCGCCAAAGTGGAAGACGATGCGGCCCAACTGGCGATGAGCACGCTGTCGTTTCAAGACTATGTGCGCGAGCGCATGCTGCGCAAACGTCACGAAGCAACCACTGACCAGGTTTCTGAAAGGGCCCCTCAAGAATCACTGGCGGAGCGTTCACGGCTGCAGTCGCCTGACCGCAGCCCGGCAAAGGGCGAATCGACCACTCTAAGAATGGATCCCCCCCGGAAGGCACCAACAGCCGTATTGCCGGCGGCGCCGCTTCCCAAGGGAATCGTCGACGAACTGCACGCCATGAAGGAGATGATGGAGGACCGCTTCAATACGCTGGCCTGGCTGGGACAAGCCCGCCAAAACCCCATCCAGGCCAATCTGATGCTCAAGCTCATTCGCTCGGGCTACTCCCCCAATCTCTCCCGGGCCATTCTGGAGAGAATGCCGGAAGAGATGAACGCGGCAGAGTCTGTTCACTGGGTTATGGACGTGCTGGAACGCAATTTGAAGACTGACGCCGAAGGTCCGCTCCTCCAGGAAGAAGGGGGAGTCTTTGCCCTGATTGGCGCCACCGGCGTCGGCAAGACCACCACGACCGCCAAGCTCGCAGGCCTTTGCGCCAGAACACATGGTGTGGGCAGTGTTGGGCTGATCACCCTGGACACCTACCGTGTGGGGGCGCACGAGCAGCTGCGGGCATATGGCAAGATGCTTGGCGTCGTGGCACATCTTGCGCACGACAGGGTCGCTCTTCAGGACTTGCTGGGTTTGCTATCCAACAAGAAGATGGTGCTGATCGATACAACGGGCCTGGCCCCCAGAGATCCGCGCAAGCGCGAAATGATGGAGCTACTCGACCTGCCCAACGTAAAACGGCTCCTGGTCCTGAATGCAGGAAGTCACGGAGACACTCTCGACGAAACAGTCTCCGCTTTCAAATCGACCGGGCTTCAACAGGCGATTCTTTCCAAGACTGACGAGGCAGTGAAACTGGGGCCCGCAATCGATGCCGCGATTCGAAACCAACTGGTTTTGAGAGGAATCACTACCGGTCAAAGGGTACCCGAGGACTGGGAAATCGCGAACGCTTCGAAACTGGTGCGGGCATCCATGCGCACTGCGGGCACGTCCGCGTTTGACCCCAAGGTCAGTGATCTGGGTTTCTACTTTGGCCAGCCGACGAGCCAAACCTTGGTCAAGGGGCATCTGGATGCCTGAGCACTTCACCAATCAAGCCTCGGGGCTCCTGGGACTCTGTGCCCAGTCGGGACCTCGCATGATCGCCGTCGTTCACCACGGTGACGAGCAGGCAGAGTTGCCAATGTTGTGGCAGCTTTGTCTGACGCTTGTGAATCTTGGCTACTCCGTCACTGTACTGGACGCTACGACGGATGAGTCAACTGCAAATCCGGGTCTGGACCAGCTTCTGGAGGACTCTCACTGGCATGGTGACGATGCCCATGGTGCCCCTGCGTGGACGGTCCTGCCTTCGGCAAAAGGGATTGAAAGGCTGTGCGCCACGCCTGCTGGTGGTTATCCAAATCTTCATCAGTTGGGGCGTCTCTTGCCAATGGACGGCATCATCATCCTGTACTGCAGGGTCGAATCGATGATTACCCTGATCAGTGAGCGTCGCATTGAACCCTTGCTCGCCGTGTCGCCAGCAAGAACATCCTTGTTGACCAGCTACATTGCGCTCAAACGATTGTTGATTACTGGCAATCTTAAGCCTACCATCGTCAATATGATTCAAGATCACGACCCCGCCTCGCCCAGCGTTGCCCAACCCGTATCCGCAGGTTTGAGCGAATGTGCCAAGCGGTTCCTCAACTTTGATGTCGCGACGTTCGACATCACGGAACAGCACGGCGAAGCCCATCCCAATGGGGACATTCAGCGTTTGGCCCTGCGAATGCTTGAGCGTTCGGCGCCACTGAGTGCAAAATACGAACCAATGGGGCGTGCTCCCCGGTCCGCGCCGTCTGGCCCTTCGGGTCAATTTGCAAGGAGCCATTGATGTACACAGTGAAGGGGCAGTTGGATCGCTCTGCGCTGATCAAGCAATACCAGCCCCTGGTCCGCAAATTGGCCCATTACATGATGGCAAAACTCCCCCCCAGCGTGGAGGTAGATGACCTGATTCAGGTCGGTTTGATTGGGCTGGCCGATGCGCTGTCGCGCTACGAAGCATCCCAAGGGGTCCAGTTTGAGACTTTTGCCACCCAACGCATCCGGGGAGCCATGCTGGATGAACTCCGCGGAAATGACTGGATGTCCCGTGGATCCCGCAAGAGTCAAAAGGAAATTGAAACCACCATGCGGCGCCTTGAGCATCGACTCGGCCGCAGCCCCATTGAGTCAGAGATTGCCACAGAAATGGGCCTCAGCCTGGCGGACTACCAGAGCCTGCTGGGCAAGGTCCGCGGGACACAACTGGTGTACCTTGAAGACATGGCGCGCAGCAGCGAAGACGACGACAATTTCCTGGATCGTCACGTGGCTGACAGCGACGCTGACCCCATGAATGTGTTGCGCGACCATCGGCTGCGCGAGTCACTGGTGGCGGCAATCAAGGGCCTGCCTGATCGTGAACAATACATCATGAGCATGTATTACGAACAGGATATGAACCTCAAGGAAATCGCTGCAGTACTGGACATCACCGAGTCGCGGGTCTGTCAGTTGCACAGCCAGTCAATTGCCCGCTTGCGGGCGAAAATGCGTTCGCATTGATCGCTCAACGGCCGCAGACAAAGGCCGTTAAAACGGTTTTCTCAGGCCGAGAAGAATGAGAAAGAACCCGACTGGCGCACGGGACTGCCGTAAGCGCCGCCTGTTGCATAGGTCGCCTTGTCTCTGGTTGCCGGAAGCACGATTTCCAACCCACGCTCGGTGTAGGCCAGCTGGCGCAACAGACCTTCACGCAGCATGGCGATCCCTGACGCTATTGCCTTGACCTTTTGTGTTCGCCCGGGAACGTCCAGCTGACCCAGTCCCGCATTTGCTGCCATTTGACTGAACTCGACGGCGAGCCGCTGAAGCTCGGTACCGCCAGTCTGCAATTCGGCCGCGTTACCGCTCAACAGACTCGCCTGCAAGGCGCTGCATTGCGATTCAAGTTGTTCGAGCTGGATGTCCAGATGGGAAGTTGACATATCAGGGCCTTCGCAAAAATGGAGTTGCGCGGCCCAATACCACCCTTAACGGGTTGTTCGATTGAGCATTTCCTGCGCGTTGGACAAAAGCTTGTCGGCGATGGCTTCGGGGTTGACGACATAGGAGCCATCCTCGATCGCCGAACGCACGGCTGCGACCTTCTGGGTATCGACATCCGCTGCTTCGCCGCGGCCAGCCCGCTCCAACCCACGGGCCAACGTTGAGACGGTTACAGCCACGCCTGCCGTGCGCGTACCCTGCGCAGCGTTCGTAGACGCAGCTGTACTCGCATTGGCGCCCTGCGCTGCCTTTTGGGCCGCTGCAGCATTGCCGTTGTGGACTTGAATCGAATTGTCTGACGGTTGACCGATTTTCATGGGGTTCTCCAAAACCACAATATGTGTAGCCTCGTGCGTATGTTATCGGCCGCATCATGACGGACTTTAGAGAAATTTGCACTGGATTTTGGGTGTAAATATCGGCTACAAATCAATTCTTACTGTCTTTGTATCCAGTACTACGCCCGCAGACACCCGTCCGTTTTCCATTCGCACCTTCGCGGTCTGGCCCACGACCCCGGCGGAAAGCGCCTGAGCATCCGAGGAAACCTGAAACCCCGGGCCCTGAGCAACCACGCGAATCTGTGCCCCTGCCTGAAATACCTGTGCCGGCCTGACCATGCTCTGGCGCAGGGTCTGGCCCGTCGTCAATTGGCGGGTCGCAATCTGCCCGACCCACAACGCCCGGTCCCGAATGACCGGACTGGACTCCTCCGCCCAGTTCACCTCCGCCTCCACGACGTCGTCCTGCGTGAGCACGGCGCCGGCGGCCACGGTCCCCTTGATGACCCAGGCGTTGCCAAAGGCATTGACCGTGACTGGCAACGAGACGTTCCAGCGGCTTTGTCCATCGACACAGCGCAGGCCTACCCGCGTGCGCCCCCAAAGCTTCGATCCTGGCGGTAAATAGGGTTCAACATTTCCACACGGCGCCAGTTTCAATCGGCTGTCCAGGCTTCCAACCTTGACATCCAGCCGCAGCGTGCTGGAACCAACCGGCTGCACAACACTCGTTGCCTCACGCAGCCAGTCCTGTGCGAGTCCCTGAAAATCCGGCCCTGCCGGCTCCTGTGCTTGCACCAGACCGCAGGACAGCACGATGCCCAACAAGCGCACCGCTCCAAAAAACGACAGCGCCGCTCTGGATGGATGAATTGCACTCGCCATGACACGCCTCCTGAAGTCCGGACAACCCACGACACCCAAGCGGACCACAGCCTTGGGCAAATCAACTATAGACAGCCGCCTGGATTCAAAACGGTCCAAAAGCGCGGCTTTACCCCCCGTATTCCATCGCTAAAAAATTAAAGGTTTTCCCATAATTGCCACACGCCGAACAACCTGGTTCTTCCAGGAGGTTCCCAAACCCATTCGGAGGTGATCAATGCTTGCCAATCTAACCAGCACACTGGACTTCCACTCCAAAGCGCTGGTCCTGCGCGCCGAACGCCAGCGGGTGATTGCCAGCAATATTGCCAATGCAGACACCCCCGGGTACGTCGGACGCGACGTCAACTTCAAGGACGCCATGGGCGCCGCCACAGGGACCAGTACGCAATTGCGGTCCTTGACTCCTGCAACACCGTCCAACAGCTCCAGCCATGCGCGCCACTTCGCGCTGCAGGCCAGTACAGCCAGCCTGGGTTCCTCTGCTCTGAGCTACACCACGCAGACCCAGCCCGCCATGGATGGCAACAGCGTGGACATGGACCGTGAGCGCGCCAATTTCGTTGACAACTCGGTCCGGTACGAAGCCACCCTTCGCTTCATTAACGGCCAATCCAAGACGCTCTTGAGCGCCATACAGGGCCAGTAACGCTGAATCGAACAGCGGCGGAGCAACACCATGTCCATGTTTTCCATCTTCAATGTGTCCGGCAGCGCGATCAGCGCGCAGTCGCAACGCCTCAACGTCGTGGCCAGCAATCTGGCCAATGCCGATGCAGTGGCGGGGCCGGATGGGCAGGGCTACAAAAGCCGGCAAGTGGTCTTCGAAACCGCACCCATGGGCTCCGACGCTTCGTCGGGCGTGCGGGTCAATGGCATCCGCGAAAGCAACGAGCCGCTGCGCAGGGTGCACAACCCATCGCACCCCTCCGCTGACGCCGATGGCTATGTGACCCAATCGAATGTCAACCCCGTCGAAGAGATGGTGAACATGATTTCCGCGTCGCGTTCGTACCAGAACAATGTCGAGGTGATGAACACCGCCAAGACACTACTGCTCAAAACCCTGCAAATGGGCCAGTAAGCCTAGGAGAAACAAGATGGTATCCAACGTCACAACCACTCCAACAACCGCCACCGGGCCGGCCATCAACAGCAGTGCGGCCCTCAAGACCGCGGGCCAGACGAGTGCCGATGCCCAACAGGACCGTTTCTTGAAGTTACTGGTTGCACAACTGAACAACCAGGACCCCATGAACCCCATGGACAACGCGCAAATGACGAGCCAGATGGCACAAATCAATACGGTATCGGGCATACAACAGCTTAACGAGACCATGAAATCGATGGCCGCCCAATTCACCCAGATGCAAGCACTCCAAGGTACGGCCATGATTGGGCATGAAGTGCTGGTGAAGAGCAATACGCTGACGATCGACGGCGCCAAGGCCAAGGGATCCATCGACCTGTCCGGCAATGCCGACCACGTGACGGTGACGGTGATGTCGCCGGGTGGTGAAACGCTGGGGACCATTAATCTGGGCGCCGCAACCGCAGGTCGCCATGCCTTCGAGTGGGACGCCTCCAACTACACCGGGACCGGCAACCCTACTTACAAGGTGACCGCCACCAGTGGCGGCAAGAACGTTCCAACCACCGACCTGGCGCGCGACACCGTGCTATCGATCGGCAGCAACGGCATCGAACTCAAAGGCCGTGAACCGGTCTTCTACGACGAGATTCTGGCAATTTTGTGATCCCATTCAGAAACATTCTTTTGCGACCCACGCTACTCCCGAGGAAATCACCATGAGCTTTCAAACAGGCCTGTCCGGCTTAAATGCATCCGCCAAGAACCTCGACGTGATCGGCAATAACATTGCCAACTCCAACACGGTGGGCGCCAAGGCATCCCGCACGGAATTCTCCGCCGTCGTAGCCGCATCCATTGGCGCCAGTGGCGGCGGTGGCGGCGGTGGCGGTGGCATTGGTGTGGAAGTTTCCACGATCTCGCAGCAGTTTTCGCAGGGCACCATCAACATCACCGGCAACAACCTGGACTGCGCGATCAATGGCGGGGGCTTCTTTGAGTTGACCCTGAAAGACGGCAGCTCTGCCTACACCCGCGATGGCCAGTTCAAGCTGGATTCCAACGGCAACATGATCACCAATTCAGGCGCGAGCGTCATGGGATTTCTTCCCGACGCGACAGGCACGTCCTACAGCGCGACGCCTTCCCCACTGGTGATTCCAACCGGTGCGCCCATTGCCGCCAAGGCCACCAGCGCCATCACCGCGCAGTTCAATCTGGATGCCCGGGCGCCCATCGCTGCATCCGCAGTCCCACCAACGCCGTACTCCACCTATGGAACCACGATGAATGGTTTCGATGCGCAGGGCGTGGCTGTTCCGGTGAAGATGTACTTCATCAAAACCGCAGCAGACGCCTGGGACGTGTATGACGGGGACCCCGCGGGCGTGCCCACTCCTGGCAACAATCTGGGTTCACTCACATTCGACACAGCGGGCAACATCCTGACGCCCGTTGCTCCGCTCAGTATCAACCTGACGTCGACGAACCCCAACATTGGCACCTTTGTCGCCACGCTGGATGTCAGCAAGGCCACGCAGTACGGTACGTCCTTTGCCATCTCCGACCTGTCGCAAGACGGCTACACCGCCGGGACCCTGACCGGCGTCTCCATCAGCGAACAGGGCATCATCACCACCCGCTATTCCAACGGGCAAACACAGGCCACTGGAAAACTGGCACTGGCCGACTTCCGCAACGTGCAGGGCCTCAAGCCGGTTGGCCAGGGCAATTGGGTAGAAACCAATACGTCAGGACAGCCCATCCATGGTGCGCCGGGACAGGGCAACTTTGGCACCATCAATTCCGGCTCCCTGGAAGCCTCCAATATTGACCTGACCGCCGAACTGGTGGCGATGATGACGGCACAGCGCGACTACCAGGCCAACGCGCAGACCATCAAGACCCAGGATACGGTCCTGCAGACCCTGGTCAACCTGCGCTAAGCGCAGATCAACGGAGCTGAAACACCATGGACCGCCTCATTTACACCGCGATGTCAGGCGCCAATGCGGCTGCGAGTCGCCAGGCCGTCCTGTCGAACAACCTGGCCAATGCATCGACCAACGGCTTTCGCGCCGAAATGTCGACCTACCGTGCCGTACCCTTGCAGGGCGAAGGCGCGACCACGCGGGTTTTTGCCGTGGAGGCGACTGCCGGTTACCTGGACCGCCCAGGTCCTGCCCAGCGCACCGACCGCAGTATGGATGTCATGGCCAACGGCAACGCCTGGTTTGCCGTGCAGGCGCTGGACGGCACCGAAGCCTATAGCCGCAATGGCCACCTGGAAGTCGCCACTGACGGCACCATTGTCTCGTCCGGCGGCCTGCCGGTTCTATCCAACGGCGGCGCCCCCATGACCGCCCCGCCCGGAGCCACGCTCTCCATTGGCGGCGACGGCACCATCAGCGCCAAGATCGGCAACCAACCCGCCAACAGCATCGGGCGCCTGAAGATGGTCACGCCCAACGGTGAAGACCCGCTCAAGCGCGGTGCCGACGGGCTGTTCCGTGCCAACTCCGGCGATCCGCTGCCCAATGATGAAAACGCCAAGCTGCAAGCCGGCGTGCTGGAAGGTTCCAACGTCAACCCTATTGAGACCATGGTGGGCATGATCCAGACCGCACGGCAGTTTGAAACCCAGATGCGCCTGTTGCAAACCGCCGAATCCAACGATCGGTCGGCCGGACAGTTGCTGGGCCTGCAGGGTTGAGAAGCCCTTGCCCCAGGTGAAAACATTTAAGGAAACGACATGATCAACTCACTGTGGATATCCAAGACCGGTATGGAAGCCCAGCAAATGCAGCTGGATGTCATTTCCAACAACCTGGCCAACGTATCGACCAACGGATTCAAGAAGTCCCATGCGGTCTTTGAAGACCTGATGTACCAGAACTTGCGCCAGGTCGGCTCCAGCACATCCGAGCAGTCCACGCTGCCTACGGGCCTGCAAGTGGGGTTGGGTGTGCGCGCGGTGGCGACCAGCCGCAGCTTTGCCCAGGGCAATTTGCAGCAGACCAGTAACAACCTGGACATCGCGATTCAGGGCAACGGCTTCTTCCAGCTCACCATGCCCGATGGCACCATAGGCTATACCCGCGACGGCGCCTTCCAGATCGACAACCAGGGGCGCATGGTCAACTCGGGTGGTCTGCCGCTGGCCGGCAGCATCACGATGCCGGCCAATGCGACAGGGGTCAGCGTGGCAGCCGATGGCACGGTGTCCGCGACCATTCCCGGAACCACCGCACCCCAGACCATTGGCACCATCGCACTGGCCAGTTTTGTAAATCCTCCCGGACTGGAGCCCAAGGGACAGAACATCTATGCCGAGAGTGCGGCGTCAGGCCAGCCCAATGTTGGCACCGCTGGGGCCAACGGCCTGGGCACGCTGATGCAAGGCTTTGTTGAAACCTCCAACGTCAACGTCGTGCAGGAACTGGTCACCATGATCCAGACCCAGCGCGCCTACGAGATGAACTCCAAGGCCATTCAAACATCCGACCAGATGCTCCAGAAGCTCGGTCAGTTATGAGGTGTGCTATGAATTTAGTAGCTACCAAGGCAATCAGTACGAGGGCTAGAGGCAGTTTTATCATCGGACTCTTGGCCATGCTGGTGCTGCCAGGCTGCCAGCAGATACCCCAGAAGGTCGTCGTTGACTTTGCAGAACCCAAAGTCAGCCAGACACCGCTGCCCACACCGGTAGCGGCACGACCCGCCACCGGAAGCCTGTTCCAGACCGTTGGCTACCGTCCCGGCTTTGAGGACCGTCGCGCCCGTGCATTGGGCGACACGGTCACGATCCAGATCGTGGAAAACGTCACCGCCAGCCAGAAATCCACGTCGACGGTCAACCGCGCCAGCTCCATCGACTCCAACGTCACCGCCCTGCCCTTCAACACGGTAGCGGGTCTGGGCAAGCTGGGCATAGGCGCCAGCACCAACAACGCCTTCTCCGGCAAGGGCGGCACGGAAAGCGCCAACACGTTTGCGGGCTCCATCACGGCCACGGTCATCGAGGTCATGCCCAATGGCCACCTGGTGGTGGCGGGTGAAAAACAAATCGGCGTGAACCAGAATGTGGACGTGTTGCGCTTCTCGGGAACAGTGGACCCACGCCTGGTGCAGCCGGGCAGCATCGTCAGCTCCACCCAGGTTGCCAACGTGCGGGTCGAATCGCGCGGACGGGGCGCCCAGGGCGAAGCACAAACAGTTGGCTGGATATCCCGGTTCTTTTTAAGCTTTCAGCCTTTCTAAAGTTATCCAGAATAGTGCCGAGGGGTAACAGATCCACCCGGATCGACCCACTAACCGACTCCGCACATGACACCCTGGACCCTTCTGGTAAGAAAACACAGCTTCACGCTGCTGGGCCACCTGTGTCTGGTCTTCTGTCTGGGTGCCAGCGGCCTGGCCCACGCCATGCGCATCAAGGAAGTGGCCACCATAGAAGGCGTGCGCAGCAACCAACTGACCGGTTTCGGCCTCGTCGTCGGCTTGGACGGCACCGGGGACCAGACCACGCAGATGCCCTACACCACCCAGGGCCTGAGCAACTACCTGCAACAGCTGGGCATCACGCTGACATCCACCACCCTGGCCCAACTCCAGATGAAAAACGTGGCGGCCGTGCTGGTCACCGCACAGTTGCCGGCGTTCGCTCGCCCGGGGCAATTGCTGGACGTGAATGTGTCTTCGGTTGGAAATGCCAAATCTTTAAAGGGCGGTACGCTGATTGCGTCTCCCCTCAAGGGTGCGGATGGCGAAATCTATGCGCTGGCACAGGGCAATCTGATCGTGGCGGGCGCCGGTGCCGCCGCTGGTGGCAGCAAGGTCACCGTCAATCACCTCAGCGCCGGCCGCATTCCTGACGGCGCGCAGGTCGAACGCGCGGTGCCCACAGCCTTGCAGGAGGGCTCCACCGTCAACCTCAGCCTCAATGCGTCGGATTTCCAGACCGCCCGCAAGGTGGCAAGCGCGATCAACACCCAGTTTGGTGCGGGCGTGGCTCAAGCCCTCGATGGTCGCACCGTCCAGGTCAAGGCCCCCATGAATGCCAATGACCGCGTCAGCTTCCTGGCTGAAATGGAGGAGCTGCCGGTTCAGAACTCCATCGCCGCCGCCAAGGTCATCATCAACGCCCGTACCGGCTCCATCGTGCTCAATCAGGCGGTTTCACTGGGTGCCTGTGCCATTGCGCACGGCAACCTGTCGATCAGCATCAGCTCCACGCCGGTCATCAGCCAGCCCAATGCGCTGTCCACCGGCGGTCAGACTGTGGTGGCGGAAAAGGCCAACATCGAGATCAAACAGGAAGCCGGCAAGCTCATCCAATTGCCCGCAGCGGCCCAACTGGCCGACGTCGTCAAGGCGCTCAACATGCTGGGAGCGACCCCCCAGGACCTGTTGGCCATTTTGCAAGCCATCAAATCCGCAGGCGCATTGAACGCGGAGCTGGAGGTCATTTGATATGAGCTACGGATCCATCTCCAACGCCCAGTCACTGGCGGCAGATGCCCAGTCGCTGGGCAATCTGAAAATGGAAGCCGGCAAGAACAGCCCGGCCGCCATCAAGGAGACTGCCAAGCAGTTCGAGTCCCTGTTCATGCGCGAGCTGATGAAGAGCATGCGCGAAGCTACGATGAAGTCCGGCCTGCTCGACAGCGCGGGCGGCGACCTGGGCACCGACCTGCTGGACCAGCAGTTTGCGGTGCAGATGTCCGGCCAGCCGGGTGGCTTGTCTGACATGATCGCCTTGCAGCTCACCCGCCAGATGGCGGGAGCGGCCAAAGAAACCGGATCCGTCGCGGCGGGACAAACCAGTGTGCCGGGCAGCGCAGGAAAACCGGGCAAACTGCCGGTCGCTGAAACAGCGCCTTCAACAATCAGCAAGACCAGCCGCGCGCCCACCGAAAGTCAATCGAGTTTTGTGAAAAAACACTCACAGATCGCCAGCGAAATTGAAAAAGCCACCGGCATCCCGGCCGGCTTCATGCTCGGCCAGGCGGGGCACGAAACGGGATGGGGCAAGCACGAAATCAAGGTCAAGGGTGGGGAGGCCTCGCACAACCTGTTTGGCATCAAGGCCGGAGCCGGCTGGACCGGGAAGGTTGCAGAAGTGACCACCACCGAATTTGTCGACGGCGTAGCCCAAAAGCGGGTGGCACGTTTCAGGGCCTATGACTCCTATGCCGACGCCTTCAAGGACTATGCACGCTTGATCTCGGACAGCCCCCGCTACGCCAAGGCCCGCGCACAGACGGGTTCGGCACAGGCCTTCGCCACAGGGCTCCAGAAGGCGGGCTACGCGACGGATCCCGAGTACGCAGCCAAGCTTAGTCGCGCCATCAATACCACGCTGCAAATCCGCCGCGCACAGGCGTAGAACGGAACCACCATGGGCAGCTTACTCAACGTCGGAGCACGGGCACTGCAAGCCAACCAGGTCGCTTTGCAGACCGCCGGCAACAACATCGCCAATGTCAATGTTGTGGGGTACTCACGGCAAAAAGTCGTGCTCGAAACAGTGCCTGGACAGTTTTCCGCCAGCGGCTATGTGGGCCAGGGTGTCAACGTCCAGACCATTCAGCGCAATTTCAGTGAATTTCTGACGCGCCAATCCACCTTGGCATCCTCCACGCATGCAGCCGACGCGACGCGTGTGGACAAACTGCGGCAGCTTGAAGGTGTGTTCGGCGGCGGCACCCAGGGTCTGGGCGCATCCATCAGCGACATGCTCAACGCGTTTTCCGACGTTGCCAATGCGCCCACCGACATGACGGCGCGCACGGTCGTCCTGACACGCGTGGATGAGACCGCCGCGCGCATGCGCGCGACATCCCAGCAACTCGACGACCTGCAAACCGGCGTTGCCCAGGAACTGTCGCAAAAGGTGACCACCATCAACAGCCTGGCCAGCAGCATCGCGGCGGTGAATGAAGAGATATCGCGCACCCAGGGGTCAGGCCAGCCCCCAAACGACCTGCTGGACCGGCGTGACCAGTTGATCAAGGAGCTCAACCAGTACGTGCAGACGTCCTCCGTCATGGCGGACGACGGCACCATCGGCCTGTACATTGGCGGCAGCCAGGAACTGGTGTTGGGCAACATCGCGTCGAAGGTGGCTATCGTCAGCGACGACTTTGGCGACTCGCGCAGCAGCAAACTGGCCGTCATCCGCGCTGGAACCCCGCTCGCGCTGGACGAAAACATGCTCGGCGGCGGCGAAGTGTCCGGGCTGCTGCGGTTTCAGAATACGGACCTGAACGAAGCCCGCAACCTGCTGGGGCGCCTGACACTGGCCACGACAACGGTCATGAACGACCAGCACAAGCTGGGGCTGGACCTGGATGGCAATGTGGGCGGCAACCTGTTCAGCCCCACGGTCATGGGTCCCAGCAATGTGATGGAGCCCAAGGCACCCGCGGTGCTCAATACGGGCGGCATGACAGGCGCCAACATGCTCACGCTGGGCGTTTCCGACGCCACCAAGCTGGTGGCCTCCGACTACGAAATGCAGTTCACCGGTGCCGGCACGTTCACCATCATCCGGCGCTCGGACGGCGCGACGTTCACCGACGCACAGGTCCCTCCATCGGCATCTGCCGCCCCGGACGTCATCGCTGAAATCGATGGCCTGCAAATCCACAACCCGGGTTTCGCTGCCGCAGCCCCGGGCGACCGCTTCCTGTTCAAGCCCTTCAGCACCTCGGCCAGCAATGTCGCCAGCGTGTTCTCGACGCCGCGCGCCCTGGCCGTGGCCAGCCCCGTTTCGGCCACCATGGGTGCGGCCAATACCGGCAGCCTGCAACAGGTTTCGGTCAGTGCACGCAGCAACCCGCTGGCGCCTGCGGCATTGGGCGTGGTGCTGACCTTCACCGGCGCCAACAGCTACACCCGCAGCGACCAGGGCGCCACAGTCTTTACGTACACCCCCGGCCAGGCCATTGAGTACACCGTGGCCGGACTTCCGCTGACAGACTGGTCCCTGACATTGCAGGGCACCCCAAAAGCCGGTGACACCCTGACCGTCAACGCCAACCTCTACCCAACCCTGTCGGCGGGTAACGCGGCGGCCATGATGAACCTGCGGGACGTCGCGACGTTTGACGGTGCCGCGCTGACCGATGGCTACGCAGGCCTGATTTCCCAAGTTGGCATTCGCACCCAGAGTGCTGACTACGCGTCCAAAGTATCCTCGTCCATTGCGACCAACGTCGAGCGCGACCGGGCCGGTGTGTCCGGTGTCAACCTGGATGAAGAGGCCGCCAGCCTGCTGCAATACCAGCAGGCCTACCAGGCATCGGCCAAAATGATACAAATTGCCCAAAGCATTTTTGACACCCTTATCCAGAACCTGAGCCGTTAAGTCGTCCCATAAGGAGTCACCACCATGTCATCTTTTTTGCGACTTGGATCTGCCAATGCCTACGACACCGCATTGAGCAACATCATGAACCGCCAGTCATCGCTGGCCAATCTGCAGGAAAACCTGACGTCTGGAAAGCGTGTCGTGCGGGCCAGCGACGACCCTACCGCGGCCGCGCAGGCCGAACGCGCCGTGACCCGGCTGGCCCGCATCGAGACCGACCAGCGCGCGCTGGAAGCCCAACGCAACTCCATCACGCAGGCTGAGGCGACACTGGGCGATGTCAACGATGCCCTGCAGAATTTTCGGGAGCTCGCGGCCAGCGCCGGCAACGCGTCGCATAGCGCCCTGGAGCGCAAGGCCATTGCCACCCAGCTGACCGGGCTTCGCGACCAGATCTTTGCATTCGCCAACCGCAAGGACACCAACGGCCTGCCGCTGTTCAGCGCCTTGGGCAGTGCATCGACGCCGTTTGTTGGCCCGCAAGCCCTGCCGCAGGACTACACGTTCAACGGCCTGCCGGGACAGGTCGCCAGCAATGAGGTCGCCATTCCCTACGCACTGGACGGTGACCGGGCCTTCATGAACTTGCCGGCCCGCGACGGCGTCTTCAACGTGACACTGACCAACGTTGCCGCGCCACCCCATGAAATCCGCACCGGCGGAGTCCAGCTCACCAACCCCGCACTGGTCACCGGTTCCGCCTACGCCATCAGCATCACCGGTGTCGACACCACCTCGGTCCCAGGCACCACCACGGTGACCTATGACATCGCCGAGAATCCCAACGTGACCGGCCCGTTCAGCGGCTCGGCCAGCTATCCCACCAACTCGGTGGTCAACATCGCGGTGACTGCCATTCCCGGGCTGTCCCTCAACATCATGGGCGCACCGGCAGTGGGCGACACCATGGCCGTGGACCCGCGGCCCAGCGTCTTCAGCGTGATGGATGACGCCATCCGCGACATCGGCAACGCCACCACCAGCAACGCCGCCATGCAGGCCGTCGGCCAGGCGCTCAACAATGTCGACATCGGCATGTCGCGCATTTCGTCGGTACGCGGCCAAGCTGGCGACCTGCTGAACCGCGCCGACCGCATTTCCTCCAACCAGGAGAAACGCAGCATCCAGGTGGAAGGCGACCGTTCGCGCGCCGAGGATCTCGACATGGTCAAGGGCGTGTCCGACTTCCAGAACCAGCAAACCGGCTACCAGGCTGCTTTGCAGTCCTATGCGCAGGTTCAGAAGTTATCCCTGTTCAACTACATCAGCTAAGAAAATGCACCCCCACGGTTGCTCACTGCGTGTAGCGCCCTGCCCCCCAAGGGGGCCGCGTTTCGCCTTGGGGCGGCCCGGCGGCTAAACATGAACCCCCTAGGCTAGCCATGGCCCAATCTGTTCTTGGCAGCGTTACCCTCGGCTATGAGCTGATCTGGAACCAGAAACGGCGCTGCAGTGGCGTGCGCCTGTTTGTGGAGGCCGACAGCCACAGTGCCGTCGATGCCCAGCACCTGGTGGCCGCGATCACCGAGTTGTGGCCCGAATCGGCACCCACGCTGTTGCTGCACGTTCTCTCGCCGACGCTGGTCAGCGGTCTGCTGGACCACACGCCGACGCAAGGCGTCTGGCTGGAGATCCAGGACCACTGGCTGTCTGACGCGCTCGTGGCCGGACGCGTGCGCAAGGCCCGTGCACGCGGCCTGCCACTGGTCTGGCACGGTGAACCCGGGCAGGCCCCCGACCCCGCGGTTGCGGACCTGTTCCACAAAACCCTGCGCATGCTCACGCCGCACGAAGCCCTGGCCGCCCTTCGGGTGTCGCTGCGCCAGCACCAGGACGGCGGCGTCGGCGCTGCGCAACCAGGGCCCAGTCCCATCGTGGCGGGCAGTCTGTACGAAGGTCTGGCCAGCCAGGCGCTACTCGAGCATGCCCTGGACCGCCAGGGCGTCTGGGGTGTTGCCGGGTGGCCTGCGGAGGAAATTCTGCATGCCTACCGGTTCAGACAGATCCAGCCTTCGCAACGGCTGTTGCGGGCATTGGTCAAAGCCATTGAAACGGACGAGTCGCTCGAATCGCTGGAACACCGGATGGGCGACGAGCCGCTGCTGACCTACCGCTTCCTGCGCTACGCCAACTCCGCCCACCTCGGTGCGCGCAGCGAAGTCACCAGCGTACGCCAGGGGCTGATGGTGATGGGCTACACCAAATTGCGCAGCTGGCTGATGGAGCAGATTCCCCACGCCAACAGTGATCCCAACCTCGATCCCATCCGCTTTGCCATGGTGCTGCGCGCACGCATCATGGAGCGGCTGGCCGATGCAGGCGTCGAGGACGACCTGCGCCGTGAAGTCTTTCTGTGCGGCATATTCTCGCAACTGGACCTGTTGCTGGGTGAACCGCTGGGTGTGGCCATCCACCGCCTGCCCATGCCCGGGCGCATTGCGTCGGCCGTGGTCGGCCAGACCGGTCCCTATGCGCCGTGGCTGGAGGTGGCGGCGGCGCTGGAGTCAGGCAACACCCGCATGATCCGTGACGTCTGCAAGGCGCACAAGATCCCCGCCGACGAAGTCAACCGGGCACTGCTGCGAACCCTGGCTTCCGTATAAATCTGCGGCCAACGATCAGTCGTGAAACGCCAGCTCGAATGCCTCGGGTGCGGCCAGAATGCTCGCGGGCGATGCACTGAACGATTCCGCATCGGAGCCTTCATCGGCAATGACAATCTCACGGATGGTCAAGCGTGACATGAAGCCGGGAACGCCGGCGTTTCTTGTGTTTTCCTCGAGCAGAGCTTGTATGGCAAGCACCAGGTTTCGCACAGTCACCGGGTATTCCACGACAGTGACGGTTTTGCTGACACCAGTTTTGGTGCGAACGGCAATCCAGTTGGACATTGACTTCCCCTAAGCAAAAAAGCCTTGGCTTGGCAATGCAACGTCCTACTGCGAGGAATCATAAAGATGCGATTGTCGACAACGCCAAGAGCGCGGCCAGAATACCGCACCTATTTTCGTTTTGTGTGACCGGCGAAACCCACAATCGACTGAAAACGTGAACTTTTTCGCGTTTTGTAGCGAGAAAATTTGTAACAGCCACCGCCATTCAATGCTACTGCTCCGCCCGCAGCCGCTCAAACGTGTCCCAGAACTGCGCATCCTGCGTGGTCGCGAAGTTGATGCGCATCAGCGTGCTGGGCTGGCGTTCGGCGTGGAACAGGGCGCCGGGCGCCAGCAGGTAGCCCTCATCCAGCATGCGCTGGGACAGCGCGTCGGTGTCCACCCCGGTCTCGACCCAACCAAACAGACCGGCCGGGGGCGAGGCAAAACTGCAGCCCCGGGCCAGCGCCAGCTTGACGCTGCGTGCGCGGGCCTGGTCCAGCCGGGTGCGGATGCGCTCGGCGTGGCGGCGCAGCTGGCCCTGGTCTATGCACCAGGCCAGCGCCTTTTCCAGCAGCGCGGGAGTAGTGAGTGTGGCCAGCAACTTGGTGTCCACGAAGGCCTCCACCAGTGCCGTGGGCGCTGCCAGGAAACCGACCCGCCAGCCGGGCGCCAGAATCTTGGAAAACCCACCCACATAAATAGTGCGCTGCAGCCCATCCAGCGCACACAGGCGCGTGGCGTGGTCGGGCGCGATGTGGCTATAGGTGTCGTCCTCGACGATGTGGAAGTTGTGGGCATTGGCCAGTTGCAGCACGCGGTGGGCGCTGCCCGGCGTCAGGCAGTAACCGGTGGGGTTGTGGAACACGCTGACGCTGACAAACAGTTTGGGTTTGTGTAGCTCGCAGTAGCGCGCCATGACCTCCAGGTCCGGCCCGTCGGCGCGCCGCGGCACCGGCAAGATGCGCATGCCCAGAGCGGTCAGGCGGGCGAACTCGATGGCCCAGCCGGGCTCCTCGACCATCACACAGTCACCGGCGCGCAGCAGCGTGCGGCTCACAATGTCCAGCGCATGGGTGGCGCCCACCGTGGTGACGATCTGTGCCGGCGTAGCGTGCACGTTGTGCGCCACCAGCTTCTGCGACAGGGATTGGCGCAAGCCGCTGTCCCCCGCCGGCTCGCCGTACTGCAGCGAAAACGAACGCAACGCCCGGTTGCTGCTGACCTTACGCACCGCCGCAGGCATGAACGTCGTGTCCAACCAGTCGGGTGGAAACACCCCCATGCCGGGCTGCGGCTGGTCCGAACTGCCGTGGAACATGCCGCGGATCAGCGCGGTTGCATTCACCGGCACGTGCTGCGCCTGGAAACCACCCCGTGCAACCGGAGACGCTATCAAATTAGTAGCTGTAGGCGCAGTATTGTCGAGGGCTACAGTCATTTCCCGCACATAGAAACCACGGTTTTTTCGGGCCTCGACCAGCCCCTGGGCCAGCAGTTGGTCATAGGCCGCCACCACGGTTGACGGGCTTACCCCCTGCTGCTGGGCGCACTGGCGCACCGACAGCAGGCGCGCGCCTGGCGCCAGCAAACGGGTGCGGATGCGCTCGGCAAAGCGGGTGCACAACTGCTCGGTGAGCGATTGCGATGCGGTCTTCATCAACATGGCGGGCCTTCGGGTGTGTCTGTGCTGTCCCAAGCAACCATACAGTTTCCGTCAATGACCGAATAACTGTACTGGTCGTGTGTTGATTTCAACTATAAAGTCTGTTGCATGACTTGGCAAGAATTTACGGCTTTACTGGTGCTGGCCACGGCGATGAGTTTCACGCCGGGGCCTAACACCACCTTGTCCACGGCGCTGGCGGCCAATGGTGGACTGCGCCGCGCCATGCCCTTCGTCTGTGCGGTGCCGCTGGGCTGGAGTGCCCTGCTGCTGGTCTGCGCCTGGGGCCTGGGCGCCCTGGTGCTGGCGCTGCCGCTGCTCAACTGGGCCGTCAAACTGGGGGGCGTGGCCTACCTGCTGTGGCTGGCCTGGAAGCTCAGCCAGACCCGCCAGCTCAGCGAGGCCAGTGCGGCAGCCCTGTCGGTGGGCTTCTGGCAAGGCGTGGCGCTGCAGTTTGTCAACATCAAGGCCTGGATGCTGGCGCTGGCCATTGTCAGCGGCTGGATCGCCGGACGTGGCGAATCGGTGCAGCGCCTGGCCATCGTCGTTCCCACCATGCTGGCCTTCGCCTTTGCCAGCAACCTGCTGTACGCCACCATGGGCTCGCTGCTGCGCGACTGGCTGCGCGGCCCTGAAGGCACGGGCGACAGGCTGCGTCTGTTCAACCGCGCCATGGCACTGGTGCTATTGGTCACCGCCTTGTGGATGCTGGCCCTGTGAACCACACTCCGCACCAGATCAACCAGGGCCTGTGGCTGGGCCTGCTGGGCATTGTCATTTTTTCCGTGACGCTGCCCATGACGCGCCTGGCGGTGGGCACGCCCGACGCGCCACAAATGTCGGGCGTCTTCATCGCCATGGGCCGCGCCGTCGTGGCCGCCGCGCTGTCGGCAGCGTTCCTGCTGGCCACCCGCGCGCCCCTGCCCAGCCGCACGGACTGGCGAGCACTGGCCATCACGGCCGGCGGCGTGGTGTTTGGATTTCCGCTGCTGACTTCCGTTGCCATGCGCTATGTGCAGGCCATGCACGCCAGCGTGATTGTGGGTGTGCTGCCGCTGGCTACCGCCGCCGTGGGCGCGCTGCTGCATCGCCAGCGCCCGTCGTCCGGCTTCTGGCTGTGCGCGGCGCTGGGCACTGCGCTGGTGGTGGCGTTTGCCATGCTGCGCTCGGGCAACGCAAGCGCAAGCGCCCTGTCGATCAATGCTGCCGACGCGCTGCTGCTCGCCGCCATGCTGTGCGCCGCCGTGGGTTACGCCTGGGGTGGGCGGCTGTCGCAACACATGCGGGCCGAGCACGTGATTTGCTGGGCGTTGGTGATCTCGCTGCCGCTCAGCCTGCCGCTGACCCTCGTCGCCTGGCCGACCGCGCCGCTGAATGCCAGCGCCTGGTGGGGCTTTGCCTATGTGGCGGTGTTTTCGATGTGGCTGGGCTTTTTTGCCTGGTACCGCGGGCTGGCGCTGGGCGGCACGGTGCGCGTCAGCCAGGTGCAACTGGTGCAGCCGTTTTTGTCGATGCTGTTTGCCGTGCCGCTGCTGGGCGAGCGGCTCGATGTAGTAACGGCAGGCTTTGGCCTGGCCGTGATTGCCACGGTGTTTGTTGGCAAAAAAATGCCGGTCAACGCCGCCCCCATGGCGAAGCTGGCATTAGAGGCCTGAGATTTTGCAACCTGGGCTGCTTTTTGCGGCCCGCAAGGAGACGATTGAAATGCAATGGACCCAAGCGCAACGCGCCAAAAAAATGAACCCGTCGGTGATCCGCGAGATTCTCAAGGTCACCGAGAAACCCGGCATCATCAGCTTTGCCGGGGGCCTGCCTTCGCCCAAGACCTTTCCGGTCAGCTCCTTCAGCGCCGCCTGCGAAAAAGTGCTGCGTGAAGACGGCCATGCCGCGCTGCAGTATGCGGCCAGCGAAGGCTTTGGGCCGCTGCGCGAAATGGTCGCCGCCGGACTGCCCTGGAAGGTCGATCCGGCGCAGGTGTTGATCACCACCGGCTCGCAGCAAGGGCTCGATCTGGTCGCCAAGGTGCTGATCGACACCGGCAGCCGCGTACTGGTTGAAACGCCGACCTATCTGGGTGCGCTGCAGGCCTTCACCTGCATGGAGCCTGACATCGTCGGCGTGGCCAGCGATGAGCAAGGCCTTGACCTTGCCGATTTAAGCGCCAAGGCCGCTGGCGCCCGCTTCTTTTACGTGCTGCCCAATTTCCAGAACCCGACCGGCCGCACCAT
>JAUSNJ010000043.1 GCA_030645355.1 Rhodoferax sp.
GTGCCAGGCTGGTGGGCAAACCCACCGCCACGCGACCGGCCAGCGAACCGCGCACCCGGCCCAGTTCTTCTTTGGCCCGCTCCACCTGGTGCAAAATGCCGCGGCCATGCGCCAGCAGCAGTTTGCCGGCCTCGGTGGGCAGCGCGCCGCGCCCGTTGCGCGTCAGCAGGGTTTGGCGCAGTTCTACTTCCAGCAGGCGCACCTGGCGGCTCAGTGCGGGCTGCGCAATGTCCAGCGCAATGGCGGCGCGGGTGAAGCTGCCGAGTTCGGCGACGCGCACAAAGTATTCAAGCTGCTTGAGGTCCATAGCGGTCCATTTGAATAACCAGGGTTTGATTATGCCAATTTGAAATAGCTGCTAGTAGGAGCCCGGGGCTTACCAAGAACGGGGGGGGCGGTCAGAATAGCGGCCATGCAACCCACCGCCACGCCTGCACGGACTCCCCTCACCGGCATCTCCTCCATGGCCACACGCCAGCTGCTGGCCGAGCTGACGGACGCCTACACCGCGCGCAGCGGACAGCCCGTGGCCATCGCTTCCGTAGGCGGTGTGGACGCGGCCAAACGCGTGCAGGCCGGTGAGGCCTTTGACGTGGTCATTCTCGCGTCTGACGCCATCGCCAAGCTCGTGGTCTCCGGTCACCTGCGCGCCGACAGCGTCGTGGACCTGGTGCACTCCGGCGTGGCCGTGGCCGTAAGCGCTGGCACACCCCAACCCGACATCAGCGGCGAAGACGCCGTGCGCCAGGCCGTACTGGCCGCCCCCACGCTGAGCTACTCCACCGGCCCCAGCGGTGTGGCACTGGCCCAGCTGTTTGCGCGCTGGGGCATTGCGGAGCAGATCAAGGAACGTATCGTCACCGCGCCACCCGGCGTGCCGGTGGGCAGCCTGGTGGCCAAGGGCGAAGTGGCCTTGGGCTTTCAGCAGCTCAGCGAACTGATCCATGTGGACGGCATCACAATAGTCGGCCCGCTGCCGGGCGCCATCCAGATCACCACCACGTTTTCTGCCGCGATGACAACCAGCTGCACGCGGCCCGCCGAGGTGCAAACCCTGCTGGACTTCATGGCCTCACCCGAGGCGGCACCCGCCAAACGCCGCCAGGGCATGGAACCCGCGTGATATGGCACTCCCCCCTTTGCTTGCCCACTGCGTTCCACGCTTGGAACCGCGCATGCGTTGCGGGTCGTGCCAAGTGGCGACCGATTGAATATTTGAACCCGAGGAGACTTCCATGATCATCGACTGCCACGGCCACTACACCACGGCCCCCAAGGCGCTGGAAACCTGGCGCAACCAGCAGATTGCCGGCATCAAAGACCCAGCCGTTAGCCCCAAAGTGGTTGACCTGAAAATCAGCGACGACGAGCTGCGCGAGTCGATTGAGTCCAACCAGCTGCGCCTGATGAGGGAGCGTGGCTCGGATTTGACCCTGTTCAGCCCGCGCGCCAGCTTCATGGCCCACCACATCGGCGACTTCAATGTGTCGAGCACCTGGGCGGCCATCTGCAACGAGCTGTGCTACCGCGTCAGCACACTTTTCCCCGAGCACTTTGTGCCCGTGGCTATGCTGCCGCAAAGCCCCGGTGTCGACCCCGCCACCTGCATCCCCGAGCTGGAGAAATGCGTCAAGGACTACGGCGCGGTGGGCATCAACCTGAACCCCGATCCGAGCGGCGGCCACTGGACATCGCCCCCTCTGAGCGACAAGCACTGGTACCCCATCTACGAGAAGATGGTGGAGTACGACCTGCCGGCCATGATTCACGTGTCCACCAGCTGCAACGCCTGCTTTCACACCACCGGCGCGCACTACCTGAATGCCGACACCACGGCCTTCATGCAGTGCCTGACCAGCGATCTGTTCAAGGAATTCCCCACGCTGAAGTTTTTGATCCCCCACGGCGGCGGTGCCGTGCCCTACCACTGGGGGCGCTTCCGCGGTCTGGCGCAGGAGCTGAAGAAACCGCTGCTGCAGGACCACCTGCTGAACAACATCTTCTTTGACACCTGCGTCTACCACCAACCCGGCATCGACTTGCTCAACACCGTGATCCCCGTGAAAAACGTGTTGTTTGCCAGCGAGATGATTGGCGCGGTGCGCGGCATCGATCCAGAGACTGGCCACTACTACGACGACACCAAGCGCTACATCGAAGCGTCCAAAATTCTGAGCGATGCCGACCGCTTCCAGATCTACGAAGGCAACGCCCGGCGCGTGTTCCCACGGCTGGATGCATTGCTGAAAACCAAGGAAGCCAAATGAACAACTTAGGCATCGTCAAACGCAATATCACCCGCGCCGACCGGGTCGCCGTCGACAAACTGTCCCGCTTCGGCGTGGCCACCATCCACGAGGCCATGGGCCGCGTCGGCCTGATGAAGCCCTATATGCGCCCCATCTACAACGAGGCCCGCATCTGCGGCACCGCCGTGACCGTGCTGCTACAACCCGGTGACAACTGGATGATGCACGTGGCCGCCGAGCAGCTGCAGCCCGGCGACGTGGCCGTGGCCGCCTGCACCACGGACAACGCCGATGGTTTCTTTGGCGACTTGCTGGCCACCTCGTTCCAGGCACGCGGCGCCGTCGGCCTGATTATTGACGGCGGTGTGCGCGACGTGAAGGACCTCACTGAGATGAAGTTCCCGGTGTTCTCTAAAGCCATTCACGCCAAGGGCACGATCAAGGCCACGCTGGGTTCGGTCAACGTGCCCGTGGTGTGCGCGGGTGCCCAGGTGAATCCGGGCGACGTGGTGATTGCCGACATCGACGGTGTGGTCGTTGTGCCCGCTGCCATTGCGCAGCAGGTGGCGGACGCTGCTGAGGCGCGTGAAGCCAACGAAGGTGATAAACGCGCCATCTTTGCATCGGGGGTTTTAGGACTGGATTACTACAAGATGCGCGAAGGGCTTGCCAAAGCCGGGCTGCGTTATGTGGACTAGGCGCCTGGGCGGCACAGCGTTCTGCTCCGTCTGGGCGCTTGAGCGCCTGAGCGGCAAAGCGTTCTGCTCCGTGTCCCCCGCCCGCTACGCGGGCTCCTCCTTGACCTGCGCAGAACGCTTTGCCGCCCAGGCTCTTGGTACTCGGTGCGTGGAACAAATCGGCCTCTAGCCCTCGTCAATATTGTCAAAGCAGCTATCTTATTGATAGCAACTATTCAGGAACCCTATGGAATTCACCAAGACCCCCGGCTGGCTGGACTGGTATACCGGCCCCAGCAAGCCCCGCTTTCAGCTGCCACCCGGCAGCGTGGACGCGCACTGCCATGTGTTCGGCCCCGGCGACCAGTTTCCGTATGCGCCAGAGCGCAAGTACACGCCGTGCGACGCCTCCAAGGACCAGTTGTTTGCGTTGCGCGACCACCTGGGCTTTGACAAGAACGTCATCGTGCAGGCCACCTGCCATGGCTCGGACAACCGCGCGCTGGTCGATGCGCTGAAGGCCTCCAACAACAAGGCGCGCGGTGTGGCCACCGTCAAACGCGATGTAACGGACGCCGAGCTGCAGGACATGCACGCCGCCGGTGTGCGCGGCACGCGCTTCAACTTCGTCAAGCGTCTGGCCGACTTCACGTCGCGCGAGGTGCTGCTGGAAATTGCCAACCGCATCGCCCCGCTGGGCTGGCATGTGGTGGTGTACTTCGAGGCGCAAGATTTGCCCGAACTGTATGACTTTTTCACCGCGCTGCCGACCACGGTGGTGGTGGACCACATGGGCCGGCCGGATGTCAGCAAGGCGGTCGATGGCCCTGAGTTCGCGCTGTTTGTGAAGATGATGCGCGAGCACAGCAACATCTGGAGCAAGGTGAGTTGCCCCGAGCGGTTGAGCGTCAGCGGTCCCAAAGCCCTGAACGGCGAGCAGCGTGCCTACCAGGACGTGGTGCCCTTTGCCAAACACCTGGTCGAGACCTTCCCGGACCGCGTGCTGTGGGGCACCGACTGGCCGCATCCCAACCTCAAGGACCATATGCCCGATGATGGTCTGCTGGTGGACTTCATTCCGCAGATTGCCACCACGGCGGAACTGCAGCGCAAGCTGCTGGTGGACAACCCCACGCGTTTGTACTGGAGCTAGCCATGTCACTCGACAAACCGTATCTCGACGTGCCCGGCACGACCATCTTTGACGCCGAGCAAAGCCGCAAGGGCTACCACCTGAACCAGTTCTGCATGTCACTGATGCAGGCCGCCAACCGCGAGCGCTTCAAGGCCGACGAGCGCGCCTACCTGGACGAGTGGGCCATGACCGAGGAGCAGAAGCAGGCCGTGCTGGCGCGCGACCTGAACCGCTGCATCGCAGCCGGCGGCAATATCTATTTCCTGGCCAAGATTGGCGCCACCGATGGCAAGAGCTTTCAGCAAATGGCCGGCAGCATGACCGGCATGACCGAGGACGAATACCGCGCCATGATGGTCGCCGGTGGCCGCTCGGTCGAAGGCAACCGCGTCATTGGCGAAGATGGCAACGCCCAGGCCCACCACCAACCCCAAGGCAGCGCAGGCCAGAAAGCAAGCGCCTGACATGGCCCGTATCACCGCATCCGTCTACACCTCCCACGTGCCCGCCATTGGCGCGGCCATAGACCTGGGCAAGACCACGGAGCCGTATTGGCAGCCGGTCTTCCAGGGCTACGAGTTTTCCAAGCAGTGGATGAAGGACAACACACCCGACGTCATCTTCCTGTTCTACAACGACCACGCTACCGCCTTCAGCCTGGACATGATCCCGACCTTTGCCATCGGCACGGCCGCCAGCTACCAGCCTGCCGACGAAGGCTGGGGACCACGCCCCGTGCCCGTGGTGCAGGGCCACCCGGAGCTGGCCGCGCACATCGCGCAGTCGGTCATCCAGCAGGACTTTGACTTAACCATCGTCAACAAGATGGACGTGGACCACGGCCTGACCGTGCCGCTCTCGTTGATGTGCGGACAACCCGACGCATGGCCGTGCCCCGTCATTCCGTTTGCCGTCAACGTGGTGCAATACCCCGTGCCGTCGGGCCAGCGTTGCTTCAACCTGGGCAAGGCAATTGCCAAGGCGGTGGAGAGCTATGACGAAGACCTGAAAGTGCACATCTGGGGCACAGGCGGCATGAGCCACCAGCTGCAAGGGCCGCGAGCGGGGCTCATCAACAAGGAGTTTGACAACGCCTTTCTGGACAAGCTGATTGCCGACCCGGCAGCGGCAGCCGCCATTCCCCACATCGACTACGTGCGCGAAGCGGGCAGCGAGGGCATCGAGCTGGTGATGTGGCTGATCGCCCGGGGCGCTATGAAAGACATAGCAGACCCATCAGCATCCACGAGGGCTAGGCATCGTTTTTACCATGTGCCGGCGAGCAACACGGCCGTAGGTCATTTGATTTTGGAGAATAGTTGACATGAGCAAAACCATCAAAGTCGCCCTCGCGGGCGCCGGTGCCTTTGGCATCAAACACCTGGACGGCATCAAAAATATTGACGGCGTGGAAGTCGTCTCGCTGGTCAGCCGCGAGCTGGAGAAAACCAGGGAAGTAGCCGCTAAGTACGGCATTGGCCATGTCACCACCGACTTGGCCGATAGCCTTGCGTTGAAAGAGGTGGACGCCGTCATCCTGTGCACGCCCACCCAGATGCACGCCGCGCAAAGCATCGCCTGCCTGAAGGCTGGCAAGCACGTGCAGGTGGAGATTCCGCTGGCTGATTCACTGCAGGGTGCACGGGACGTAGTCGCCATGGCCCAGAGCAGCGGCCTGGTCGCCATGTGTGGCCACACCCGCCGCTTCAATCCCAGCCACCAGTACGTGCACAAGGAGATCACAGGCGGGCGCTTCAACATCCAGCAAATGGATGTACAGACCTACTTCTTCCGCCGCACCAACATGAACGCGCTGGGCCAGGCCCGTAGCTGGACCGACCACCTGCTGTGGCACCACGCCGCCCACACCGTGGACCTGTTCGCCTACCAGTGCGGCAGCCCCATCGTGAAGGCCAACGCCATTCAGGGCCCCATCCACCCCACGCTGGGTATCGCGATGGACATGAGCATCCAGCTGAAGGCCGCCAATGGCGCGATCTGCACGCTGTCACTCAGCTTCAACAACGACGGCCCGCTGGGCACCTTCTTCCGCTACATCGGCGACAGCGCGACCTATATTGCCCGCTACGACGATTTGTTCAATGGCAAGGACGAGAAGATCGACGTGTCCCAGGTGGATGTGTCCATGAACGGCATCGAGCTGCAGGACCGCGAATTCTTCGCCGCCATCCGCGAGGGGCGCGCGCCCAACAGCAGCGTGGCCAGCGTCTTGCCGTGCTACCAGGTGCTGCACGAACTGGAGCAACAACTGGCGGGATAGTTCGGCTCCCGCGTTGGAAATGACGACCCGGATGCAAGGGTATTCCCCATGTGTTGAAAACGGGTTGAGGTTTACCGTGCGCCAATAGCGTCAGCCATTTGGCGTCCAATTTTGGTGGGAACTTCAACCATGAACAATCTGAAAATTTCCACCCGAATCCTTATGCTGGTGTGCGCCCTGGCGGTCATATTGACCTTCATAGGGCTCATGGGCCTGCGTGGCATCAGCAAGTCCAATGACGCACTGAAGACGGTGTATGAAGACCGGGTCGTTGCCCTGGGGCAACTGGTTCCGATTCAGCGCCTGATGCTGCGCAACCAGCTGGCGGTCGCCAACGCGGTCAATGAGCCGACCCCCGAGGGCGTTGCCAAGGCCATCGAGGAATTTGATGGCAACGTCGCCGCCATCACCAAGGAGTGGACGGACTACATGGCCACGACGCTGACGCCGGAGGAAGCGCAGAACGCCAAGGGCTTTGCAGACGCCCGCGCCCAGTTTGTCCAGGAGGGACTCCGGCCGGCCATCGCGGCTTTGCGATCCGGCAACAAGGAAGAGGCAGGACGTCTGGTTCGCGAAAAGATCCGCCCCCTGTATGCAGACACCGCCAAGTACATGAATGCCCTGGTCAAAATCCAGCTCGATGTGTCCAAAGTGGAATACCAGGCCGCAACGGAGCGGTATGGCACGCAACGCGCGGTCGCCATCGCAACCCTGGTGGCGGGCCTGGTGTTTGCGTTCTGGTTTGGTGTGGCGCTGATGCGCTCGATTGGCGCGTCGCTGAACAAAGCCATTGATGTCTCCAACGCCGTGGCGGACGGTGACCTGACCCAGACCATCACCGTGTCAGGCAAGGACGAAGCCGCACAGCTGATGCAGTCCATCGCCGGCATGCAGGGAAATCTGATCAACCTGGTTTCGCGCGTGCGCCAGGGCTCCGAAGGGGTGGCCACGGCCAGTTCGGAAATCGCGCAGGGCAACCACGACCTGTCCGCACGGACCGAGTCGCAGGCCAGTGCCCTGGAAGAAACCGCAGCCAGCATGGAAGAACTCAGCGCCACCGTCAAACAAAACGCGGATGCCGCCAAACAGGCCAACCAGTTGGCCAGCAATGCGTCCACCGTGGCTATCCATGGCGGAGAAGTCGTTGGCCAGGTCGTAGAGACCATGAAGGGCATCAACGAGTCCAGCCGCAAGATCAGCGACATCATCAGCGTCATCGACGGCATCGCTTTCCAGACCAATATCCTGGCGCTGAACGCCGCGGTAGAGGCGGCGCGCGCCGGCGAGCAAGGCCGCGGCTTTGCGGTGGTGGCCTCCGAGGTGCGTTCGCTGGCCGGGCGCAGCGCCGAGGCGGCCAAGGAAATCAAGTCCCTGATCAACGCCAGCGTCGAACGTGTGGAGCAGGGGACCGTGCTGGTCGACAAGGCCGGAACGACGATGACGGAGATTGTCACCAGCATCCGCCGCGTGACCGACATCATGGGCGAGATCAGTGCGGCCAGCAACGAGCAAAGTGCGGGCGTCAGCCAGATTGGCGAAGCGGTGCAGCAGATGGACACCGTCACCCAGCAAAATGCGGCCCTGGTCGAGCAAATGGCGGCCGCAGCCAGCAGCCTCAAAGGTCAAGCAGAAGAGCTGGTGCAGGTGGTGGCTACGTTCAAACTGAGCGCTGGTCACCACGTGCCCCAGGCCACACATCGCCCGAAGCCACCACCAAAGCCGTCGGCAGGTGCCCCGCGCCAACTGCCGCAAACCAGCAAGGCGGCGACCAAGGCGCCCAAACCGATGGCCGCGCCCAAGGCATTGGCCAAACCCGCATCGACCGCCAAGGCAACACCCGCCGGTGGCGATGATGACTGGGAAACGTTCTAGCCGCATGTCCAACGACAACACCGCGCCCACCGGACTCTTCACCGACGACAGCCAGGTCACGCGCTGCGTGTGGTGCCGGGCGACGCCCCAGTACCAGCATTACCATGACCATGAATGGGGGCTGCCCGTCCACAGCGATGCACGCCTGTTCGAGAAAATCTGTCTGGAAGGATTCCAGGCGGGCCTGAGCTGGCTGACCATCCTGAACAAACGCGAGGCCTTCCGCCAGGCCTTTGCCGGCTTTGATATGGACCAGGTTGCCGCGTTTGACGACACCGACATCACGCGCCTGGTGCTGGACGCGGGTATCGTGCGCCACCGGGGCAAGATCGTGTCGACCATCAACAATGCCCGACGCGCGCAGGCGCTGCGCCAGGAGTTCGGCACGCTGGCGGCCTACTTCTGGCAGTATGAGCCGGCAGCCTCCACACGGCCGGAGCACATCACCCGCCAGAGCCTGAACGGCATGACCACGTCGGCGGAGTCCATTGCATTGTCCAAAGACCTGCGCAAGCGCGGCTGGAGTTTTGTCGGGCCGACCACCGTGTATGCCTTCATGCAGGCCATGGGTCTGGTCAATGACCACCTCGAAGGGTGTGGCGCCCGCGCGCGCGCATTGACGGCACGCGCCGCGTTCCAGCCCCCCAAAATGTCGGTCAACCGTGGGCCTGCAGCAAGTGCTGCACATGGCTGAGCAAGGCGGTTTTGAGTGCCCTGGGTTTGACGATTTCAAACTCCAGCGCCAGGCGCGCCAGGTCGCGGGCAAACGCGGCTAGATCGTCGATTTGCGCATCCAGACGGATGCGGCCCCGGTGCGCGGTCAGCGTGCCGATACTGGCCGGCATCACACGCCGCACTGCGGCCTGATCGGCGCGAAACAGGATGGCAACGGTATGCGCGCGCGGCAGCGTCGCAATCGACTCCCGCAGGTACTGCAGCACATCAAACGCAGGCGGCCGGCCAAACGACTGGGGCAGCGCGTTCACCGCAGACACGCGGTCCAGCCGGAACGAGCGCAGGCCCAGGCGCAAGTGGCAATAGCCCACCACGTACCACGCGCCATTCAGATAGCCGACACCATAGGGGTCGACCGCCCGCTCGGTGGTGCTGCCGTCCAGCGCGCAATAGGTCATCTGCATGCGCTGGGCCGCGCTGGCGCAGCGCGTGACCTCGGCAAAAAATACACTGCCGCTTTCGGTCTGCGGGCGCGTCAGGTCCAGCGCGACGACGGCGTGCAGATCGCCCATCTTGCGTTTGAGCGACACCGGCATCACACGGTCCAGCTTGGCCTGGGCGCTGGCCACGGCGGGCGTCATGTCGCGCAGGCCCAGCTCACCCGCCACGCGCAGGCCGACCGACAGCGCCAGGGTTTCATCATTGCTGAACATCAGCGGCGGCAGCTTGTAGCCGGGCATCAGCGCGTAATGGCCGTCACGCCCGCGCTCCGCACGTATCGGCACGCCAAAGCGCTCCAGTTCGACGATGTAGCGTCGCACCGTGCGGCGCTCCACGCCCACCATGTCCGCCAGTTGCGCGCCACTCAGGCGGGGGTGTGATTGCAGCAGTTCGAGCACCGCCAGTACGCGTTGCAGGGGTTTTTCCATGGGCTGCATGGTACGCCGATATAGGCCACAAGCTGTCCTATATGGAAACTAGACTGCGTCCATCTTCTTCTCACCCATAGGCGAACACACATGGCACCCGATCTCTGGATATATTTCTTGGCCGTTCTCGCCGTGATCCTGCTACCCGGCATGGACATGGCATTTGTCATGGCCAGCAGCCTGGCCGGAGGCCGTCGTGGGGCCACCAGCGCGGTGTTGGGTATTGCCAGCGGGGGCGCCATCCATGTGGTCGTCGGCGCCACAGGCATGGCGGCGTTGATGGTCGTTTTCCCCCAGCTGTTTCGCGCCATGCTGCTGCTGGGCACGCTGTATCTGCTGTGGATAGGCTGGAGCATTTGGCGCAGTGCCGATGCTGCGCCCTCGCAAGAGGCTGTGGCCGCACCCTCCAACGGCGCCGTGTACCGGCGCGCCGTCACCACCTGCCTGCTCAACCCCAAGGCCTATGCCTTCATGTTCGCCCTCTTCCCCGCGTTTGTGCGCAGCGACGCGCGCTCGCTGTTCGCACAGACGCTGGCACTGGGCCTGATCACCGCGGGCACACAAATCGTGGTCTATGGCACGGTCGCCGCGCTGGCCGTGCGGACCCGGGCGGTGATCCGGGCCCGCCAGAGCCTGATCGCTCGGGCCATGGGCGGCATGCTGATCGTGAGTGCGCTTCTCACTGCAACGCAGGCCTGGGCCGGGTAGCGTGCGGGCTAGTTAGCGCGGCATGTCGTAGTCCAGCTTTTCGACCTTGCCGCGCCAGTAGGGCATGCGGCCGGTGGGTGGGGTCCATGCCACCTCGGCCTCCTGAGGCACCAGCATGCCGCTGTGAGTCTGGTACTGGGCCAGACGCACGTCCCACGGCGTGGGCACCATCGCCCCGTCGACCAGGGCGCTGCGCTCGGTGCTGCTGATGCGTTCCACCAATCCGTCGGCATTGAACACAAACCGCAGGGTCACTGTGATAGGGCCGTCGGTCAGCGTGGCATCTGCTGTCTGCGCATCCACCGGCGTCCACCGTGCACCCTGGCTGGGCAGCAAGGCGGTCGGGTACCAAACGGCCTCGGCCACATAGCGGATCAGTTCGCCGCGCGCGATCTCCCCCGTTCCCTCGATACCCCCAATGTCAAACAGACCAATCACCGAGGGCTGCAAACTGCCAACGCCGGCCACATAGGCATCGACAACCCGCACCGTGATGCCGCCCGCCATGACAATGGATGCATCCCACACAAAGCCGGGGCGCCGGGTGGCGACCCGCTGCCGGGCGGTGAACGGTTCCCATTGCTCGGTCAGCGTGCCGCGGTTCATCTTGCCGGTCTGCTCCATGTACAGCCCGCGCACGATGGGTTGGTTAGGGTTGAGCACCTTGGAGAAGTAACGCCGCACCACGGGCGGCAGGCTGGCCAGTTCCGCTTCGTCGTAGCGCTCGGGGCGCTCCTTGACCGGGGCCGTTGCGGCCTCCAGCGCCGCCAGGCGCGCGTTGGTCGCATGGGTCCAGCGCGAATGCCCCCACAGCCCCAGCACCAAGGCCACGGCGAACAACGTGAACACCACAATCTTGGCCCACTTCAGCACCACCACCAGTCGGTTGGGTCGAAGGGGCGCGTAGCTGGGAACTACATAGTCCGCCAGGACTTGCGGCGCGTCCTCGTTGGTGGACACACCGCTGCCCGCCAGCTCGCGCCCATCCTGCTCATTGCTCATGTTTTCTTCCCCTTCGCCTCTGCCGCCATCATCTGTGCGTAGATCTCAATTTCTGCGTTTGAGTGTACAGGCGTGGTGGATCAGATGCGGATCGCCAACGCCCGTGGTGGCAATGCATAGCCAGTCCATTGACGCTATCAAACATATAGCTAATTAAACATATTCCACGAGGGCGAGCAGCGCATTTGACTATGAATCAATCCACCAGACCCGTTGCAAGGTTGAGGTAGATTTGCCGATCGAAGAACGTCTTCGATTTGCGATTGGGGCGGCGACCGGTTGAATCCAAGGCCAGTTGCGGTCACTGGCTTGTGACTGGTTTACAGCAGCGAATTTATCGCCGCAACCCAGACAGCTACCTGACCATTCATTGCAGACCCCTGAGTGCCCAGACATGAATTAGCGTCCGCCGAATTCAGCGCCCGAAAGCAGGCATCTATTTGTATGTGGCGACGTTTTGCGGATGACGGCACTACGTCATTCAGGCCGAGCGTATTCATGTCGTCTCATGATGCTGGTTCATAAACCTGTCAACTTGACGATCAAGTGCCACCAGCCTTGTCTGCCAGTATGCGGCAGGAAATGGTAAGCAAGGACTGGTGGCAACACTGCCCATGATCAGTTTTCCGATGGCAGAGTCAGGGGCAAGGTCACTTGACATTACGGGGTGGCCCGCCGCGCTACCGCCATCAACTTTTCTGCCATGACTGATGGTTTAACACTCCCACTATCCGAGTTTGACAATGTGACTACAGTGAGTTGCGAGTTCGGCGCGTAGATCACCGCTGAGGAAAACCCGAATATCAAACCGTTGTGGCGAAAAACTTGCTCGCCGTTTAGATTGGAACAATCGAGTCCATAGCCGTAGCCCTCCGCTTTGGCTGCGCCCTCCGGGGTGGTCATCCGGTAGTAGCTCTGTTGGGATAGCACCCGTCCGCCATGGAGTGCACGGCTCCAACGCCATAGGTCATATGCAGTTGAAAATAGCGCGCCACCGCCAATCACCTGGCTCATGCTGTTCGGTGCCGAACGGTGAAGTTTCCCCGCATCGGTATAGCCATAACCCTGAACCAAGCCGGGAATAACTTGTCGATCCGATCCATAGCCGGTATGCGCCAAACCTAGCGGCTTCCCGATGGATTCGCCAAGGTACGCATCCCATGGTTTGCCGGTGGCGGCTTCAATGACCGCGGCCAGCAACACATAATTTGAATTGGTGTATCTGAATGCCGTTCCAGGCGCGAAGTAGGTTGATTCGTTCTTGAATAAATCGATTAACGACAAGGTATCCATTTCGAGACGCCGCCGACCGCTGACCAAATATCCGGGAAGGTCGTAGTAGTCATGGATGCCTGATGTATGGTTGAGCAGCTGCCATAGTCGGATCGCCTTACCGTTCGGATAGGCGGGCAGGTATTGCGAAAGGGAGTCATCAAGCGAAACTCTTCCGGCATCGACCAACTTAAGCAAGCCGGCAGCGGTAAATTGCTTTGAAATGGAACCGATGCGAAATACGTGGTCGGGCAAGAGCGGCGTGGAAAGCTCGATACTGGCTTTCCCACGCGCGCCCCAGTACAGAACTTCATCCCCATTGGCGACTAGAACCACCACACCGGGACCCTCTGACTGAACGGAATCTGACAACAGCTGTTCTGCATATCGTTGGACCTCAGACGCTAACGTCTCGGCATAGCTGATGGCGCTACCGGTGATTGCGAAGATCACAAGTGCTGCAAGGAAAAGTCGTTGAATCAGCCAACTGTTGGGTTTCAGAACGGGCATAAAGAGAAAAGCGATGGATCGACTGTTCGCAAACTAAAGCGAAACTGGACAGGACCTGCAACGTGCGGTAGGCCGCCAGACTATAGCCCAGTGAGCACTGCATCTCAATGAACGCCTTCGCTGCGCAAGGTCCGTCTGGGGCCAGTTGCTGACCCCGCGTAGTGTGGTTCAATTCACCGTCGATTTCGCTCACATGGATCAAAATACTGTAGCGGGCAGGCCAGAATATTGGGCACGATCAAAACGGTTGAAATGCAACACGTTAAAGGAAGAATGGATGGAGATGAAGAATAGCAATCACCGGACGCCTCCGGAAATAGATCGGTGTCACGGTACGAACAAGATCGCGCTGGTCACTGGAGCCAGTCGAGGCGTGGGTAAGGGCATAGCGATGGGCCTGGGAGAAACTGGGGCAACGGTTTATGTGACAGGTCGAAATATGGTGGACGGTCAGGACGCTGGGCAACTTGGTGGTACCCCGTTGATGACTGCCAGTTCGGTAACGGCATCCGGTGGCAAAGGAATCGCCGTACGCTGCGACCATACCCAGGACGCCCAAACTCAGGAAGTATTTGGGCAAATTGAACGTGAAAGTGGTCGGCTCGATATTCTGGTCAACAACGCTTGGTCCGGCTATGAGAATATGTTTGAAGGCGGAGAATTTACGTACCAACGTCCTTTTTGGGAACAACCCATGTGGCGATGGGATGCCATGTTTGACACCGGAGTGCGTGCTGCCTATGTCTGTGCGGCCCACGCTGCGCGGGGGATGATCAAGCAGAAGTCGGGACTCATCGTCAATATTTCCTACTGGTCAGCCCAGCGTTATATGAATAATGCTGCTTACGGAATCGCGAAAGCTGCCATTGATAAGATGACCGAGTACATGGCACTTGAGTTGAAGCCATTTGGAGTTGCCGTGGTGTCCCTCTACCCAGGGCTGGTACGCACCGAAAGTGTTATGCGAAGTGCCGAATATTTCGATTTGAGCAATTCTGAGTCTCCGCAGTTCATTGGCCGCGCGGTAGCAGCGTTGGCCAATGATGCTGACGTCATGAAGAAGAGTGGGCAAGTATGCATTGCCGCTCAGCTTGGTCTGGAGTATGGGTTTACAGACGTAGACGACACGCAACCGAGGGCACTGACCGCTGCGACTGCGCAATAAGGCCGAAAGCGATGTATGCGGTTGAAATCCGCAAGACCCTGTGACCGCATTGGGTCGAGACCGGAGACCGCTTTTTCAAACTCACCCGCGAGCAGCTCTCCGTTTGGATACGCAAAATACGCCCCAAATACGCTACTAAATGTATAGCTGCTAACGTATATTCGACGAGGGCTAGCGCCACATTTTCCTTAAGTCACTCTCTGAAACCACCCATCCCCTAAACCGCGCCTTTCTCCATACCACTACCCCCACGCGCGCCCGCACCCTGTGCACCGTCCAGTCACTACCATGGCCAGGCTGCATGCAGTGGACGCCAAGAACTTCTGCCGCGAAGGTGCCCCTACAATCACGCCCTTTGCCCGCCCCGCCCCAGCCATGCACATCGTCGTCAACGAAGACCTCAAAGCCTATATCGATCCCCTAACCCCCGAGGAGCACGACGCCCTGGAGCGCAGCCTGCTGGCCGAAGGGTGCCGGGACGCCCTGGTGCTGTGGGGCGATGTGCTGGTGGATGGCCACAACCGCTACGGCATCTGCCAACAGCACGGCATTGCATTCCAGACCCTACAGAGCAGCATGTTCAAGACCATGGACGACGTGCACCTGTGGATGATTGACCAGCACCTGGGGCGGCGCAGCGTGTCGGACTTTCAGCGGGGTGTGCTGGCGCTGCGCAAGCGCGAGATTTTGAACGAGCGGCGGCTCCAGGCCGCGTCTGCGGCTCCGGCTGAATCAACGTCACCCGCCATGGACACCACGGCGGCAGCGGCATCGGCGCCCACCGATGCGCTGAAGCGCCGGGAAGACATCGCCAAGGTGGCGCGCCTGAGCAGCAACCAGGTCGTGCTGATCGAGAAGATTCAAAAGCAGGCTACCCCGGAGGTCGTGGCCGCCCTGAAGTCCGGCGCCATCTCGATCAACGCGGCCGCAGCCGTGGCGTCGCTGCCAGAGCAGGAACAGGTGGCCGCCGCGCTGGGCGGCACCGACGAGCTCAAGCAAGCCGCCAAACGGGTGCGCGAGACGCGCAAGCGCCCATCGGCCACAGAGCACGGCACATCGGAAGCGGACACGGTGGAGGCGCTGCACGCGCGCATCGCGGAACTGGAAGCCGAGAACGCCAAACTGCGTGCGCAATTGGCAGCGATGGCGCAGTTGGCGTAATTTATCTCTTGACCGCTTTCGCTGCCCGTGAGGGCTTGACAAGCGGTGGTGCACCCTGGTCGCCTTGCTCCAGGCGCAGCAGGGTATCGACATACGACATGAAGCGGTTCAGGTAGTCCGGCGAGGCCTCGCGCATCAAGGCCAGCGAGCGCAGCGCTACCACGTGCGAGTTGATGGGGCCGGCATTCTTGGGTGCCTGGCCCAGTGCCTGGGTGACCTGCTTCTCGGCGCTGAGCTTGGACCAGGTGTTGCGGAAGTAACGCACGGATTTCAGTTCGGTGCGCGAGGTCGTGGCCGCGTTGATGGGATGGTCCACTTTCTCCGGGAAATGCAGCGCCATGTGGCGCACCAGATCGCCCAAGGTTTCGCGGTGTGGGGCGGCGGCGGACGCTATCGCCGTGCGCGGTGCCTCGGCCTGCGCGCGTTCCATGCGCTCGCGCAAGGCCGCTGCCGCCGCTTCCAGTTTGCCATCCAGAATGCACTTGACGCTCCCCTGGTGCGCGCTCGCGCGTTGGGCCAGCGCCTCGATGTAGTGCAAACGCACGGGGTCGAATTGCTCCGCGCCTTGCAGCCGCAACGCGTCAATCAGCGGGTGGGTATCGGCCGATTGCCCCACCACCGCGGGCAACGTATCGCCAAAGCCCGTTGCCATCATGGGGGCGCCGGTTGTGTATTGGAGACCTTGGGCACGGGTGCCATTTCCACACGCCGGTTTTGCGCGCGCCCTTTTTCGTCCGCGTTGGGAGCTATCGGCTGCTCCGCGCCAAAGGCGGCGGCAAACACCATGCTGGAGGGCATGCCTTCGTCGATCAGCGCACGCGTGACGGTCAAGGCGCGTTGCGCCGAAAGCTCCCAGTTGTCTTCGAACTGGCTATTGCCGCCGCGTATCGATTTGTTATCGGTAAAGCCACTCACCATCAATAGTTCGTCGCGGGCGGTCAGGTAGGACTTCAGCGGTACCACCAGGGTGTTGAGCAGTTGACGGCCTTCGGGCTGCAACTGGTCGGAGTTCAACGAGAACAGCACGCGGCCGCTGATGCCAATGCGTCCGTTGGTCAGCGTGATGCGCCCGGTGGACAGCGGGATCGCCAGCGCCTTTTCCAGCGTGATGCGGCGCTGCTCTTCCGCCTGGCGCTTCCTGACCTCGTCTTCGAGATGGGTTGCCATCTGCATATGGACCACCAGCACGCCGACCAGCAGCAGCACAAAGGCCCCCAGCAAGCCCGACATCAGGTCGCCAAACACCGCCCAGACCGGCGCCGTCTGCTCCATTCCCGCGTCCATGTCTTCCATGCTCAGGCGACCTCTTCAGCCAGCTGCGCCTGCTTGGCGGGCAGCTGGCGCAGCTCTTCAAACACTTCCTTCTGCGACATCAGGCTCAGGTCAATGATCTCGCGCGCCTGGGCCACGTAGTAGGCCAGTTGCTCGTCACTGCGTGCCATCGACTTGTCCATCGCACCCTCAATGCGCTGCAGGTTGGCAATCAGTTTCTCGTTGGCGTCATTGAAGGACTTCACCGCGAAGCTGAAGGATTCGCTCAGCGCCGAAACCTCGACCGCGCTGCTGGTGACATTGGCCGCAATGTCTGACAATTTGACGGCCTCCGCGTCCACCTTCTCGGCAAACTGGCTGCCGGCTTGGCCCAACGCCACGGCCGATGACGCGACCAGCGAGTCGATGACCGCACGCTGCTCGACGGACGCATGGTTGATGGCATCCAGCAGCGAACCCAGTGTTGCCATGATGCGGCTGCGCTCCTCCAACAGCTCGTTGTCGCGCGCGACACTGCTGGACACCTCCTGGCGCAGCTTGCCAATCACTTCGGCGGCGGCGCGTGGCGCCTCGGACGCGGTTTCAATCAAGCGGGCAATCGGCTCTTCCAGCGCGGTGCCCAAGGTCGACAGGTGCAGGGTCAGCGCGGTTTGCAGTTCGCCCAGGCGCTCCACCGCGGCCTTGCCGCGCAAAGCCTCGTCGTCCCTGAGCACGGCAAGTTCGCCGCGCAACATGCCAACAGCCTGGTCCATGCGCGCATTGTGCTGCTGGGTCCAATCCGCTTCGCTGACGATACGTGAGCGCACCAGCTCCTCGGAACTGGCCATCAGGCGTTCTATTTCGTGCAAGGTCTTGCCAGCGCTGGTCTGCGCGATTGCGGTGATGTCCTGCGCGGTTTGGGTCCAGGTGTTGCAGATGTCGCGTTGTTGCGCCAACGTCTGTGCGCCCGTTTGCTGCCATTCCTGCTGCAGCGTCGCCGCCATGGCTTGCAGCGAGCCCATCCATGCCTCCATGCGCTGGCGATCACCCGCTGCGTGGTCAGCCTGCAGCGTGGCGTAGGCCTCTTGAACCGCCGCCAGCAACGCGGCGGACCGTTGCTCAAACGTCTGGCCAAATGCGTTCAACGAACGGTCCAGCCCGGCGACCAGTGTCGCTTGGGTGCGCTCCTGGTTGGCCAACGCCGCCGTCCAGGCGTCGCTCACGGTTGAGGCGGTCGCGCTGAACCGCGCGGTCAAGCCATCGAGCTGTGTCTGTGTGGTGTCCACCATGCGCTCGTGCAGCAACTTGGCCTCTTGCGAAATGCCCGCCATGGCCGTTTCAAACACGGGTTGGATGCTGGCCCCCACCGCATGCGCGCTTTGACTCAGGCTGTCACGCAGGGATTGGCCGACGGAGCTTGCCAGCTCGGTGTAGACGCCTTTGACATCGCGGTGAAAGCCTTCCTGATTGCTCAACAGGCGGTCATTGAGTTGCCGGCTCATGTTTTCCATCTGCGCCATCATGGCCTGCATCTGCTCGACCACTGAGGGCAGGGCCTGGGACTGCAATTGCAGGGCCTTGTAGGTCTCCTGGCGCTGGTGCGTCAGCGAGAAACCGCGCAGCGTCGTCGCGATGGCGGTGTCCAGCATGTGCGCCGCTGCCATCCGTTCGCGTCGGCTGATGGCCGACATCAGACCCAACATCGCCGACGTGGCGACACCGGCCACCGACGTGCCAAATGCCAGCCCCAAGCCCTTGATGGGTGCGGCGAACGCCGCGCGTATGGCCTGCAGGTCGGTGGTGCCTTCCAATGCAAACACCGCCCCATTGAGCGTGACCACCATGCCCAGGAACGTACCCAGCATGCCCAGCATCACCAGCAGGCCCACCAGATAGGGCGTGAGTGCCGGGCCGGGCAGACCGACGCGCTCGCCCTCGATGCGCAGGCGCACGGGGTTCTGCAGGGAAGCGTGTACGCCGGCAAGCCACGCGCCCAGATCCGTCAACTGGGGCGGAATCGCCGCCAGCGCCGTTGTCAGGGTGGCGCTCGCCTGGCGAAAGCGGTGCAGCTCCAGCGCACCGACGCCAAAGACCGCGGCAATGACCGCTGTCACCACCAGCGCCAACCCGTTGGTGCCAAAGAATCCGCTTGCGACCCACGCAACGGCCACGGCGCCCAGCACAAAGGCGCCGGCAAAAAAATGTTTGTTCATATCGGAAGTGTTTTCTCGTGATGGAATGCTTCGAGTAGGCCCACGGCCGGTTGAAGGCGCAGGTCCAGTTCGGCAAGCAGTACCGCTTGAAGTTCCGTGCAGAAGCGCGCCATCCAGGCGCCGGGCTTCATCCACAGATCGGGGGCATCGTCGCAAGGCTGCGTTTGCAGATGGGCCTTGCGCAGATGGTTGAACCGCTTTTCGAGCAGCGACGGCAGGGTTGACAGCAACCTGGCTTCGCGCTCGCTCAAGATGTCGTCGAATGCAGCATCCAGCGCGGCCAGTTGCCGAAGCCGGGCTGACGGGGCCCCAGCAACCCCGTCGCGCACCGCGGCCCGCACGCTGCGTACGCTGGTCTCCATGTCGCGCTGATGTGCCTGGTGGTATCGGCGAAAAGGCGCATAGGCTTTTGTGTCGTCAATGGGGGCCTCCAGCCGCGGCAGTACCAACTCCGCGCGGACCCTGCCGGTACCGGGTGCAGTGTTCTGGGTGATGGTGCGCTCCAGAGCGGCCCGTGCCTTGGCAAAACTGGCCTGCAGGGAGGCACCCGCCGGGGATGGCACGGCAGAAGACGTGCTTGGCGCCATTGCCGCGTTGGCATTGTGCACACCCGTCAGGCGAATGGCGTCCGTAAAGTCAATCCACAGCCCCAGTTTTTCTGCAAAGTCAACCGCCGGCCCGGCAGTTTCCAGAACGGCCAGATCGGCGAGGGTACGAATGAGCTGGGAGCTATGAAAATTGGTACGCGTCAGCGCTCGCGTCATAAGTAGGTGGGGTCCAGGTCAGCGCATCAACATCGGATGATGGGGCGGCGATTTTACCTTGGGAACGGAAGGGCCCGTTCAGGCATCCAGCTCGGGGTAATACCGGAAGATACCGGTCTCGTTGAAGGGAATGCGGCGCGCGCTCTGGAGGTAAGCCGCCACGCGGCGATGCTGCGCCACGCGGTCGCGCAGCGCCACCACACGCGGCGTTTTCTTCGCGGCGCGTCGGGTCGCCTTGGGGAACGCGTAGAGCAGGCCTTCCACCAACTGAAACAGCGACAGGTCGGCATAGCTGAGCCGTCCACCCACGAGGTACTTGTCGCCCTTGGGGTTGCGCTCCAGCACGGCCTCTAGCCAGCCCAAAAACTTGGGAATGCGCTCGGTGCGAAACGCCTTGGCCGCCCGGGCGGCTTCCGGTTTCTGGTCTTCGTAATACAGCCCCGTGCCAACCGGGTGGTGCGTGTCGTGCGCCTCGTTCACGGCGTCGGCAATCGTCAGCTGAATCTGGTGCGTCCAGATGCGGTCGGCTTCGCTGGCGCCCACCAGTTTGAGCCGCGGCCCCAGGTACAACAGGATGGCGGCAGTCTGCGCAATCTCCAGCTTGCCGTCCACCAGGACCGGACAGGCAAAGGGCGGTCGCGCGGCCGATGCGTCTTGCAGGCAATGCAGCAGCGCGGGCATGCCCTGCCCCCGCGCCGCATCACCGCGCGCCACGTCCGTGTAGGGTGCGCCGGCTGCCTCCAGCGCCAGACGGACAAATTCTCCGCGGCCTTGCAGGCCGGGCCAGTAATAGAGTTGGTAAGCCATGGCACATCGTAGCGCCGAACCGGCGAACGCTGTGCCGGGCAACGCTACGGTATATTGGTCCCCATTCACAAAGGGGAGGCCACAGGATGAGCGCAATCGGCAACGTTTTATGGTTTGTATTCGGCGGATTCCTGATGGGTCTTGGCTGGTGGCTCGCGGGCCTGCTGTGTGCCATCACCATCATTGGACTGCCGTGGGCCAAGGCCTGCTTTGTGATTGGCCAGTTTGCGTTTCTGCCGTTTGGCAAGGAGGCCGTCGACCGCGCGGTGCTCAGTGGCGTGGGTGACATTGGCACCGGTGCATTGGGCACCATTGGCAATGTCATCTGGTTCATTGTCGCTGGCATCTGGCTGGCCATAGGCCATATCGCTGCCGCCCTGTGCTGCTTCGTCACCATCATTGGCATTCCGTTTGGCGTCCAGCACCTCAAGCTCGCCGCGCTGACACTGGCACCGGTGGGCAAGACCATTGTGGCCAAGAACACCGCCCGCGTGGGTGTCTGATGCCGGTCTATTTGAACTGCAGTCTTGCGCCGTTCAAGGGCACGGCGGTCAGGCTGTTCTTGGGCGAGCCGTCAATCAGCTTATCCGAGTAGGTGAGGTACAAAAGCACCTGCCGCGCCGGATCCACCATACGCACAATGCGCAACTTCTTGAACAGGATGGAGCGGCTTTCGCTGAAGACCTCTTCACTCTTGGGGATGGGCACAGTGGACGAGATTGGGCCCACCTGCCGGCAAGCAATCGAAGACTCCGACTTTTCCGTAGCCAGCCCCAGCGCGCCGGTCACGCCGCCAGCCTTGGAGCGGGACACGTAGCAGGTAATGCCTGCCACTTTGGGGTCATCAAAGGCCTCCACCACAATTTTGTGGTCCGGACCAAATAACTTGAAGGCAGTGTCCACCTCGCCGATTTGCTGCGCCAATGCGGCAGAAGCGAATGGGATGGCGAGAGCGAAGGCGATAAGAGGATTGGGTTTCATGGAGCTGATGTAGGTAGATTCTCAAGGTTGATAGCGAACGCGGTAGATTGCGCCGGCCTGGTCGTCACTGATCAGCAAGGTGCCATCCGGCATGGCGAGTACATCGACCGGTCGGCCGCTGATGGTCTCTTTGCCGGCGCCATCCTTGTTCAGCCAACCATCGACAAAGGTTTCCTGACCCAGCACCTTGCCTTGCGCGTCGAGCACCACGCGGACAACCCGGTAGCCGACTTTGGAACTGCGGTTCCACGAGCCGTGTTCCGCAATGAAAATATTGTTGCGGTACGCCAAAGGGAACTGCTGGCCGGTATAGAAGCGCATGCCGAGTGCTGCCACATGTGCGCCGAGTTTGACCACCGGTGGGGTGAATTCCGTGCAGGGGCGCTTGTTGCCGAATTCCGGATCGGGCAAGTCGCCCTGGTGGCAATACGGATAGCCGAAATGCTGGCCCGGCTTTTCAACATGGTTGAGCTCGTCATTGGGCACATCGTCGCCCAGCATGTCGCGGCCATTGTCCGTGAACCACAGGGAGCGATCGCGGGGATTCCAGTCGAATCCGACCGAATTGCGCACGCCGGTCGCGACGGTCTCGAGCCCACTACCATCGGGCTTCATGCGCTGAATATTGGCGTAGCGTGCGCCTGGCTCACAGACATTGCACGGTGCACCCACCGGCACATACAACAGGCCATCGGGGCCGAAGGCGATGAACTTCCAGCCGTGGTGGGTCTCGGTCGGAAAGCCGCTGGTGACTGTGATGGGCGCCGGTGGATTGCGCAGGCGGTGGTCGACCCCGTCAAAGCGGAGGATCTTCGATACCGCAGAAATAAACAGCTGCCCGTCGCGCCAGGCCACGCCAACCGGCATTTGCAGTCCGGACGCGATCGTGTGCACTGCTGTGGCCCGGCCCTGGTCCATTTCAACCGCAAAGACTTTTCCTTCGCCCATGCTGCCGACGTACAGCACACCCTTGCCGTCTTTGAAGGGGCCAAGTGCCATTTGGCGTGCGGTGGGAACGGAGGCGGTCAGTACCTCGATCTGAAAACCCGGCGGCAAGCGCAAGCTGCGCAGATCCGGTGCGGCGGCCAGCACTGGTGCGCACCACCCAGCGCTGCCAAGCCAGCAAATGGTCGCCAGTAGCGTCGTCAGTCGATGGGTCCATTGGGGATGCTGCATGGTGCTGATCCTTTTCTTGTCAATCATTCGAGTCGCTCGTACTCGGAAATGACTTGCGCACCAAATAGTAGCAAGGCCGCAATAATTTCCATGCACAGCAGCGCGACGACGGTCGTGGTAAATGAACCGTACACCACGCTGGCTTTGGACAGTGTTGTGAAGTACCACACAAGAATGTGGCGGACGATCTCCCACACCATCGACACGACCAACCCGCCAATTACGGCATGGCTCAATGGCAGCCTTCCTACAGGCAACACCAGGTAAAGCGTCGCCACTATCAACACTTCGGCAGCAAACCCAAGCACATAGAAGATCAGGCCAGAGACTCCGACCAGTGACCAATCGCGATTCAGCAGATGCAAACCCTGTTGCGCCATCGTCTGCAGGACGATGGACGACAAGGTCAGGATCAGGAGTGCGATGCATAACAACAATACAAAGCAGTACGGCAAGACGGCGGAAACCAGAAAGTGACGCTTCTTGATGGCCCCCCGATGCGGAAATATGACCGCCATTGCCTTCTCCAGGATTCCGAAGGCAAGAGAGCTGAAGAACAGCATGGTCAGGACCAGCACGGCGCCCAGCGCGATCCTGTTGTCCAGGAATCCGGCTATATCGGTCAAAACTGCTTTGGACTGGCTGGGGACCAGCCATTCCAGATAGCGCCCCAACGCGATGAGCAACTCACCTCGATCCACCAGATGCGAGAGGGTCAGAACCGACAGGATCAGGAGCGGCACCAATGACAGCAGCGCATAGTAGGCGATCGCTCCGGCCAGCATCATCCCCTGGTTTTTGTTGAACCCTCTCAAGGTCTGCATCGCAAATTCAAGCGGATGCGTCACCACATGCCGTGCCGCCCGACTTATTCGCACTTGGCTGAGTTTCATCCGGGGTACCTATCGATCATAAGTGGACCAAATGTAGAACGGGGCCAAACAGACAAGCAGTGTGCCACCGCACAGACAGGCCCGCTCACGCGGACTATTGTCAATGAACACGTTACGGCCCGAGCAGCGTGCTCGTTCCATCGTTCGCTCACCAGGAGAAACACATGAGCCCATTGAACTCCCTGCCGTCCAACGCCACAGCCGTCGACGAAGACCTCGCTGAGCAGGCCCTCCCCGGCCACGGCATTCCGTCACAGGACCCGGATCCAGCGGCACAGCCTCCGATGGAGCCTGAGGATGCGGACCGCGAAGCCAATTCGGCGCTGGCGGGTGGCGGCGCGGTGGTTGGTATGGCGACCGGCGCCGCCATTGGCGCCGCGGTGGCCGGCCCGCTGGGGGCGGTAGTCGGAGCCACGGTGGGAGGCGTCGCCGGCGCGGTGGGTGGCGCAGCCGCTGGAGACGCGGCGAAATCGTAGGAATCGCACTGCACGCATCCTCTTCGTCCTAAGACGAAAAGGATGCGATCAGACGATGCTCAAGGTGTTGCGACTGCGGGCGCCTTAGTGCCGTAGTACGTGTGAATACCCTGTGCCCAGACTTGATCTGACATGTTAGGCCAGTTGTCCTTGTCAAAACCGGGAGCACTCTCCAGGCGGTCTTTGGACACATCAAGGGTGAAGCGTTTGTTGTCGGTGTCAAGGATCAGCGCTTCCCATGGCACTGCAAACAGCTTGTCACCCATGCCGAGCACTCCGCCGTACGAAAGAACGGCATAGCTGATGCGGCCAGCGGGTACATCGAGCATGATCTCCTTGATGTCCCCCAGGTCTTCACCCTGGCGGTTGTACACGTCGTTCCCCATCAGGGTGTCTGCGCCCATCAGCCGGGGGCCTGGGCCGTCGCTGTCCGACACCGTATACATCCCGTAACTGTCTTGTTCAACATAATTCATGGAAATTTCCTTGGAGAGGTTTGTGGGAAAGTGAGCGGAAATCAGGAACGTGCTTTAGCGGCGTCCTTCACTGCCTCGCGGGCATCTTTGGCGACCTCTTTGGCATCGCCATATCCCTTCTGGATCTTGCCCTCCACCTGCAGATTGACACCTTTGACTTCCTGCGATTTGCTGTCCACCAGCTTGCCGGTGGCTTCCTGTACTTTGCCAGCGATATCTTTTGCCTGGCCCTTGATTTGGTCTTTATTCATGTGATTTCCTTTTGGGTGATGTGGATTAACGAGCCTGATTCAAGCTCGGATCCAGATTAGCAACGGCCAAGCCTGTCGTCGGTGCGCTTGCATACACAGTTGGCTGTGTTGCCAATGTTGGCTGGCATACCGACAGAGCGGTCCATGAAAGGTGCAATAGACGCCTCAATGGTGTGCCCGGAATCCGGCACGCGATCCGTCTTTTCATCTGAGGAGAATCCACAGTGCGTTTAGGTACAAAAGGCCGCTTCGCAGTCAGCGCGATGATTGACGTTGCGTTGCGTGAAGATCTCGGGCCGGTGTCGCTCACCGACATCGCTTCGCGTCAACACATTTCACTGTCGTCCCTTGAGCAGGTGTTCAGCAAATTGCGCATGCAGGGGCTTGTGACCAGCATCCGTGGACCCGGTGGTGGCTACACACTCGGTCGCCGGACTGACGGCATCACGGTGGCAGACATCATCTGCGCAGTCGAAGATGCACCACCAGCAGAAAAGCGGCCAGTCGCCACATCGGCGCATGAACTGACGCAAGACCTGTGGGATGCAATGAACGCGAAATTACTGCACTTCACACAGTCTGTAACCCTGAAGAGCCTGGTACTTGGGCAGCTGGCCAAGGGTATCAAGATAGAGCAAAAACCTATGCCAAACCGTGGAGTGTTCAAGAAACCAATGCAACAGTCCATCCGTTCCAATGTGCCCAACTCGGTCTTTGCGCTGGGCCGGAGCCACTCTGTGCGTTGACGCACGGACAGCCCGTCACACCCCGTGGCACGCTCAGGTTCCATGGTGCATGGCGGGGTTGTTCCCTGTCAGGTTCTTGCCGTGGGAAACCATAACCCTGAAAGCGACCAATGACTACAACTCCAAAATCCAGCAAATTCTCTCGCCACGCGATCAACCTCGGAACCGCTCTCTTCGTGTCAGGACTTGTTCTTGGCTCAAACATGGCACTGGCTGCGCCTGATGGCGCAGCCTCGGCACCAGCCAAGGCAGCCAGCAGCGTCGAGCGCGTTGTCTCCGATAGCTGGATCACCACCAAAGTGAAGTCTGAAATTCTGGCCAACAGCGTGTCAAAAGCCTTCAAAGTGAGTGTCAAGACCAAGAGTGGCGTGGTTGCGCTGACGGGCAAGTTGCCCAGTCAGGATGCCATCGACCTGGTGAAAATGATTGCTGAAAAAGTCAAGGGCGTTAAGAGTGTTGACGTGTCAGGCCTTGTGATCGGGACCTGAAGAAGAATCGCCCTGCACGCGTGTCAGTTCATCGGCAAACTGGTGGTTGACATCGCGGTGGTGCGCCTCATCGGCGCGGATCACGACGATGACGTCGCGCAGCAAAGTGCCTGGGGCCAACTTCCAGTAGTCGACGGCGACCTGGGGTGCGGGCACATTCGGGTAGGTTCCGTCGTCGACCCCTGCCAGGTATTCGGTGTAGCTGTAAACCGCCTCTTCCTCCAGATAGCCCACGAAGCGGTGTGCGGTCCTGGGAGAGAAAATATAGAGCAAAAAGAACAGGTTGTAGAAGGCACCTTGTGCCAGAAGTACCAGCAGCCGCTCCAGGCGTGATGGCCGTGCAATTGCGATGAAGGTCATCAAATGCATGCGTTCGTTTTCGGCCTCGTCGAGTAGCACACGAATCCAGCCCCGGTCGCTTTCCATGCGGCGCAGCGCACGCAAGTGTTGCAGCGTGCCGCCCACCATGCCGGGTACAGCAGCCACTGTCTCCAGCACTACCGCCCGATGGCCATAGCGGTTGGCGAAGAAGGCGTCCGCAAAAAGGCGCAGGAACTTGACCAGCCCGTAGGCGAAGCGATCACGAAGACACGCCGGCTTGCGGTGTTGCAGGGGTTCAGCGGCTATCGCCATGGGCGTTGAACAGCGATGCGCTGGTGGTCACAGATTCACCGTTGTCGAGAGTGGCCAGCAAACTGATCTCGGCAACGCTTGCCAGCGCCTTGGATAACGGGCAGTCGCGTTTAGCCGACTCGGCGATCTCCTGGAACCGTGCTTCGTCAATACCAGCCATGCTGGCCTTCAGAATGAGGGTGATGCGGTCGATCACAAAACCTTCGCCCAGAGGGGCCAGTCGCACGCGGGCCTGGGTGTTGAGCACACGGGTGGCGAATCCTGCCTTGTCGCAGGCGAATGAAAATGCCATCGAGAAACAGGCCGCATGCGCAGCCGCCAGTATCTCTTCGGGGTTGGTCCCGCGACGATCGTCCTCAAAGCGGCTGGCAAAGCCGTAGGGATAGCGCTGAAGGGCCCCGGTCTCGGTGCTGATCTGCCCTTGACCCTGCTTGCCGGAGCCTTCCCAATGCACGCTGGCGCTTTTTTCAATCATGGCGGAGCCTTTCAGAAGTGGTTTGAGTAGCCCGTCCATCATCGCGGCAAAGGATCGGCTAGGTCTGTTGCTCAACGCACAAAAGCGCGAACGGGCAATCCCCTAAACTAAGCTTTTCTCCACGCTACCGACCACCATGCAAACCCGCACCCTAGGCCCCTTCCAAGTCGCGTCCATCGGCCTGGGCTGTATGAACCTCAGCCACGCCTACGGCGCGCCGGTGTCTGCCGAGCAGGGCGAGCGCGTGCTGCTGTCGGCGCTGGATGCGGGCGTCACACTGTTTGACACGGCCACGCTGTATGGCTTTGGTGCCAACGAGACGCTGGTGGGCAAGGTGATGAAGCCGCACCGGAACAAGATCACGCTGGCCAGCAAGTGCGGCATGCAAGGCGTGGATGTCAATGGCGACGGCAAGCTGGTGCGCGTCATCGATGGCCGGCCTGCGACCTTGCGCAAGACCTGTGAAGACAGCCTGCGCCGCCTGCAGACCGATGTGATTGACCTCTACTACCTGCACCGCTGGGACAAGTCCGTGCCGATTGAAGAGAGCGTGGGCGCCCTGGGCGAGCTGGTGCGCAAGGGGCATATTCGCAGCGTGGGCCTGTCGGAAGTGTCGGCCGCCACACTGCGCCGCGCGCATGCCGAGCACCCGATTGCGGCGGTGCAGACCGAATACTCGCTGGCCACACGCAACCCCGAGATTGCGGTACTGGAAGCCTGCAGGGCGCTGGGCATTGCCTTCGTGGCGTTCAGCCCGGTGGGCCGTGGGCTCTTGTGCGACACCTTGCTGGACCTGTCCTCTTTGCACGCCACCGACATACGCCGCAGCATGCCGCGTTTTGCACCCGACAACTATGCGGCCAATCTGCGCCTGCTCACTGGCGTCAAACAGGTGGCCGAAGCAGTCGGTTGCACCTTGGCCCAGTTGTCCATCGCCTGGCTGCTGCACCGGGGCGAACACATCATCCCCATCCCCGGCACCACCAGCCTGTCGCACCTGGCAGAAGACCTGGACGCGGCCAACGTGTCGCTGGACGCAGCCACGATGGCCAAGCTGGATGCATTGATCAACCAGCACACGGTGGTGGGGTCACGGTACAACGCGCAGGCCAACAGCGAAGTGGATACCGAGATCTTCTAATCCTCTGGCCTGGATCAAATGGGGGCCGCTCGGCAGGCGCTATGCTGCACTTCACATCCACGGAGAACCTGCGTCATGAAATACCTGCCAAAACCCCTGACCATTGCCGGCATGCTGGTCATAGCTTCCATCGCATCGTCGGTCTGGGCGGCTAGCGTGACCGGTGTAATTCTGGAGGTTCGGGATGTCGACAGTTACACCTATGTCCGCGTAAAAACCAAGGAGGGCGAGACCTGGGCTGCTGTCGGCAAGGCCCCTCTCAAGAAAGGCGCCACGGTTGTGATTGAGGACGCCATGGTGATGAAGAACTTCGAGAGCAAGGCGCTGAAGAAGACCTTTCCGACGATTATTTTTGGCACCCTGGCCGGCAGCGCCAAGAACACGTCGGACCCCCACGCGGGCGTGGCCAAGGTGGTGGACACCGCCCCCATCCTGGTAGCCAAGGCGACCGGTGCCAACGCGCGCACCGTGGCCGAAGTAGCGACCAAGGGCGCTGAGCTCAAAGACCAGCAGGTGCAGGTGCGCGGCAAGGTCGTCAAGTTCAGCCCGCAAATCATGGGCAAGAACTGGATCCATCTGCGCGATGGGTCCGGTTCCGCCAGCGACAACAGCAACGATGTTTTGGTCACCTCATCTGCAAAGGCCCAGGTGGGCGACGTGGTGACCGTGACCGGCGTGGTGCGGGTCGACAAGGACTTTGGCGCCGGCTATGTCTACAAGGTGTTGATCGAGGAGGCCACGCTGCAGCCCTGACCTGGCGCCCAATGGGAGAGCCGCCGCGTACCGACAACCGGGCGCTGGTGTTCCGCAGGTACGACCCCACATTCAAGGCGCAGGTGGATACTGGACAGTCGGTCAAGGCCTCCGCCGTCGGCCTGCTTGTCTACCTGGCGTGGGCCCGGTGAAGTGGGTGGCCTGCAACAGTTGGGCCACCGAACAGGCCACAGTCGACGCCAATGCGATGCAGTATCCAGCCGTCGCGGCAGGCGCACTACTTTTTAGACGCCTCGTCGGCCACGTTTGCCAGATTCTGGTTCACGCGCTGCAATAGCGCGACCAGCTGTTTTCGCTCGGCATCACCCATGCCCGCCACCGCCGTGGCATTCAGCCGCTTGCCCTGCTGTTGCAGGGCGCGCCGAACGGCCTGACCGGCGTCGGTGAGCGTCAAGCGCGTGTTGCGCCGGTCGCTGGGATCAGCTTCGCCGTTCAGCAGTCCCCGGTCCCGCAGGCCCTTGATCAGGCGCGCCAACTGGGCCTTGTCGCGCCCGCTGTGCTGCGCCAGATCGCTTTGCGTGGCGCCGGGGTTGCGGCCAAAGAAGCCCAGCACCTTGCTGTCCATGTGCGTGATGTCATGCGGTCCGTCGCGCAGCACCCGAAACTGCTGCGCGCGGTACTGGTGCATGACGGCGTGGATGATTTCCAGCACGCTGTCATCGGCCGCCGCCGATTGGTTGACACTATCAACTGATTTGCGCATAATAAAAGACATTATCAACTATTAGATTGAGCCGCCATGGGGGCTCGACAAAACACACCATGAACACTGCAATCTCCAGAAGCCGCGTACAACGCGTGCGCCACGAGATCAAACGCCGCGACCTGCAGGTCGTGCGGGTCGAGCCCCTGAGCCCCAACGTCACGCGCGTCGTATTCACCGGTGAGGACCTGGCCGACTTCAACAGCGCATCCTTCGACGACCACATCAAGTTCATGCTGGACGTGGGAGCGGCCGAGCCGGTACGGCGCGACTACACGCCGCGTAGTTTTGACGCCACCGCGCGTGAGTTGACACTCGAATTCGCGCTGCACGGCGACGGCCCCGCCGCGCGCTGGGCCGCACAGGCCACACCCGGCCAGCGCGCCACCATCGCCGGTCCACGCGGCTCTTTCATCATTCCGCTGGATTACGACTGGCATCTGCTGGTCGGTGACGATACCGCCATGCCGGCGATTGCGCGCCGCTTGGAGGAGTTGCCGCGTGGCGCCCGCGCCATCGTCATACTGCAAGTGCCCGACGTGGCCGACCGCCGCAGCTTGGGCAGCGAGGCGGTGTTTGACGTGCAATGGGTGTCCAACACCCGCGAACTGGTCGACGCCGTGCGCGCGCTGGTCCTGCCCGCGGGAGAAGGCTATGCCTGGTGCGCCGGCGAAGCCGCCGCCATGGCGACGCTGCGCAAAATCCTGGTGGACGAGAAAGGCCACGACCGGCACGCCATCCGCGCGGCCGCGTACTGGAAGCATGGTGCGGTGGCGCACCACGAGAACCTGGAAGACTAGGCTGCACCAGGGACTGGTCGGCATGGGCCAGTACGCGGCGACTACTACCTGAGCGCGGTTCAGGCCCCCCGGTGGTGCCTTCTGAATTCGCTGGGAGCAAACCCGGCTTCTCGGCGAAAGAACTTGATGAAGTTGGTCGCTTCGTCAAATCCCAGCTTGTCGGCCACCTGGGCAATCGGCCAGCGGGTGTAGGCAAGCATGCGTTTGGCCTCCAGGGCAATGCGTTTGGACAGGTAGGCTTTTGCGGGCAGTCCCGTCGCTTCCCGGGTCGCTCTGCTCAATGTTTTCTCAGAGATACCCAGGGCCTTGGCGTAGGCTGAAATGTGATGCCATTCATGGAATCTCTGCTCCACTGCTTGTCGGAATTTCCTGAAATGCCTGGCCAATGATGAGTCAATGGTCGGCGAGGCCTGCAGCTGTTCACTGGCGAGCTGCAATCGAATCAATAGGGCCTGAAGTTGCGCTCGCTCCAGGACACCTACCAGTTGCATTGCGCCCGTGAGCTTGGCGTCCTGGTGCATTTGCGCCATGGCGGCGCGCACAGGTTCAAAGCTCGCCTTTCCCAACGCCAGATGAACGGGTAGGTCATCGACCGAAAGCCCCCATGGCTGGCTACCCACTCCGGTGGGCAACTGGACGGACTCAGGACGGAATATGACAACCCAGCCATCCCAGGGCGTGGGGGCCTCGAAGCACTGAACCTGACCGGGTCGCATCGCCAATAGAGACCCTGCACGCAGAGACTCCAACTGGAAGTCAACCGTATGCCCCAATCGTCCTTGCGTGACCAGAATGAGCTGGTGAAAGTCCAGCCGCGAGGGATACCTGAAGTGGTCTTCGGGTACGCGTTCCAACCAGTCATTGGCACGAAACACCTCGATATCCAATACGTAGCCATCCGGGGGATGAAAACCCAGGCGTGGAATGTCTGCATGCTGTGTCATTGCGTGAGTATGTCCGATTTGGATAACTATCAGTCAGGTATTTACCTCGTCAAACCCGCCGCTGAGAAAGATACTCTCATCGCTCTCACTCCAAAGCATTGAAGAAGGATTCTCCCCAATGAAACGTATAGCATCAAACGCCGCGTTCCTGTCAGTTGCAGCCATCACGGTTGCCTTGACAGGCTGCGCGTCCAGCGGAATCACTACAACCCAGGAAATCAAAATGTCTGCAAACTACAAACCCCAAGTCACTGAGCTTCTCAAGAGTATTGAAACGGGTGACGCCAAACCCGTCGGCTATATCAACCCTGCAAAGTACATCCAACACAACCTGGCAGTTGGCGATGGCTTGGCAGGATTTGGCGCCGTATTGCAAGCTTTGCCAAAGGGTTCCGCCAAGGTGAATACGGTGCGCGTGCTGCAGGATGGCAATTTCGTCGTCGCCCATACGGACTACAACTTCTTTGGTCCCAAGATTGGTTTTGATATCTTCCGCTTTGAAGATGGAAAGGTCGTCGAACACTGGGACAACCTGCAGGAAAAGGCAGCACCCAATCCCAGTGGCCACACCATGCTGGATGGCACCACCGCCGTGACCGACCTGGACAAGACCGAAGCCAACAAAGCACTGGTTCGCTCCTTTGTGGACGACATCCTGGTCAACGGCAAGTTGGAAAAACTGGCTGGCTACTATGACGGCGACAACTATGTCCAGCACAACCCGCAGATCGGTGACGGCTTGTCCGGTCTGGGCAAGGCACTGGGTGACATGGCGAAGGCCGGTATCACCATGAAGTACAGCACCATCCACAAGGTCTTGGGCGAAGGCAATTTCGTCCTGGTGGTCAGCGAAGGTGTCTTCGCAGGCAAGCCCACGTCGTTCTACGATTTGTTCCGTGTTCAAAGCGGCAAGATTGCCGAACATTGGGACACCATGGAGACCATTCCGGCACGTGCCGAATGGAAGAATGCCAACGGCAAGTTCGGTTTCTAAAAAACAATAGGCCAACTGTTGAGGGCCTACTTGCATGAAGCAACTCCAGCGGGGTGCGGGGACCGAACTGTAATGGTTGACAGTAGCCGAGTCGCCCGTCACACACTCCTGAATTGATAGCTACATAGGCTTATTTCACGAGGGCTACCGACCTATTTCTCTCCGAAGAATTCCGCAGAAACTCGTCAAACGCCCAGGTAATTAGACAGTGCAGGGCTATTAGCCACATCCTCCGCCGAACCCTGCAACACCACCTGCCCCTTTTGCAGCACCAGCGCCTGGTCGGCATGGGCCAGCACGCGGCGGTAGTCGCGGTCCACGATCAGGGTGGCGATGCCGCTCTTGCGGATCTCACCTATCACGCGCCAGATGTCGGCCACGATCAGCGGCGCCAGGCCTTCAGTGGCCTCGTCCAGCACGATCAGCTCGGGGTGGGTCATCAGCGCGCGGCCAATCGACAGCATCTGCTGCTCGCCACCGGAGAGTTGCGCGCCCAGATTGGTCAGGCGTTCCTTCAGGCGCGGAAAGGTCTCCATGACACGCTCGAACGACCAGTCGTTGCGGCCATCGACACCGCGGCGCGCGGCCATGACCAGGTTCTCGCGCACCGACAGGTTGGGGAACACGCCGCGCCCTTCGGGCACATAGGCCACGCCCAGGCGGGCGACCTCATGCGGCTTAAAGCGCGAGGCGTCCTTGCCAAACAGCGTGATGTGGCCGTCGCGCTGCGCCACATGGCCCAGCAGCGTGCGGATCAGCGTGCTCTTGCCCATGCCGTTACGCCCGAGCATGCCCACGGTCTGGCCACGCGCAATTTGCAAGGCGGCGCCGTGCAGCACATGGCTGGAGCCATACCAGGCGTGGATGCCACGGGCATCAACGATCAAGTCACGGTTCACTTTAATGTTCCCCCAGGTAGGCGATGCGCACTTCGGGGCTGTTGCGCACAAAGTCGGGCGTGCCGCAGGCAATCACCGTGCCGTTGACCATGACGGTGATGCAGTCGGCGATGCGGAACACCGCGTCCATGTCGTGCTCCACCAGCAGGATGGCGTGGCTGGACTTCAGCTCGGCCAGCAGCGTCAGCATGCGCTCGGTCTCCTCGGCGCCCATGCCGGCCAGCGGCTCGTCCAGCAGCAGCACCTGTGGTTTTGTCGCGAGACACATGGCGATTTCCAGCTGGCGCTTCTGGCCGTGCGACAGCAGCCCGGCCTCTCTAGCCAGCAAGTCGTCCAGCCCGGCACGCGTGGCCGCTGCGCGCGCTGCAGACATGCTGGCCGTGCACCGCTGGGCATCGCTCCACCAGGCCCAGGGTTTTGGCACCGTGGCCTGCGCGGCCAGGCGGCAGTTCTCGAGCACCGTGAATGTGGGGTAAATGGTGTTGCGCTGGTAGCTGCGCCCCAGGCCCGCGCGGGCGCGCCGGGGCTGCGACCAGCCGGTCACGTCCTGACCTAACAACTCCACCGATCCGCTGGACGGCGGTATCTCGCCCGACAGGATATTGATCAGCGTGGATTTGCCCGCGCCGTTGGTGCCGATCACGGCGTGCACGGTGCCGCGCTGCAGTTCCAGCGATACCTTGTTCAGCGCCACCAGGCCGCCCCAGCGGCGGGTGATCTCGGAGCCACGCAGCAGCACGTCAGTCGCATTAGTCATGGGGCACCTCCTGCGATGGCGCGCCACGCGCACCGGTCAGGCGTCCGCTCAGGCGTGCGGCCAGCTGCCCGGGCACACCCACCAGCCCGCGCGGCAGCAGTGCCACGCAGGCGATGATGCTGAGGCCTAGCCCCAAATGCCAGTGCTTGGCAAACTCGCCAAAGATGGCTTCCGACTTGAAAAACTCCTGCAACAGCGCAAAGGCAAAGGCACCGATCAGCGCGCCGCGCAAATGCCCCAGGCCGCCCAGGATGATCATGATCAGCACCTCGCCCGAGAGGTGCCAGCTGATCAGCTCCGGGTTGACATACCCATCCTTCACCGCAAACAGAAAGCCCGCCAGCCCGGCAATGCCGCCGGAGATGACAAACGCGGCCAACTTGTAGGGGTAGGTCGAAAAACCCGTGGCCCGCATGCGCTGCTCGTTGACGCGAATGCCGGCCAGCGCGCGGCCGAAGCGCGAGCGCAACAGCAGGGTCAGAAAGCCGAACACGCCCGCCAGGCAGGCCAACGTGAAGCCATAAAACGCCTGCGGCTTGTCCAGGTCCAGCAACGTGCCCAGCACCGGCTTGGTCATGAGGTAGATGCCGTCGGTGCCGCCACCCAGCGGCGTGTCATGCACCACGTAGTAGGCCATCTGCGCAAAGGCCAGCGTCACCATGATGAAGTACACGCCCTTGGTGCGCAGCGACAGCGCACCGACCAGCAGCGCATACAGCGCCGCCAGCAGCACGCAGGCGGGCAACAACCACAACAGCGACGGCGAGCCGTCCTGCGGGGTCAGCAGCACCGTGGCATAGGCCCCAATGCCAAAAAACGCCGCCTGGCCAAAGCACACCAGGCCGGTGCTGCCCACCAGCAGCTCCAGGCTGAGCGCAAAGATGGCAAAAACCATGATCTTGGTGACCAGGTCCACACCGTATTGGCCGACCGTCAGGGGCCACAGTGCAAGTGCCACAAAAGCGGCGGCAACGAAGAGGAATTTGGATTTATTCATGGGGTTGATATCGCGCCTAGCCCGCCTTGAAGAGGCCGTCCGGTTTCCACAAGAGGATCAGCGCCATCAAGACATAGACCAGCACGCCAGCGGCCTGCGGAAAGATCACCTTACCGAAGGTGTCGACGGCGCCGATCAGCAGAGCCGCCAGCAGTGCGCCACGGATGGATCCGATACCGCCAATCACCACCACTACAAAGCAGATGATCAGTACCTGGTTGCCCATGTTCGGGTAAACGCTGCTGACCGGCGCGGCCACCATGCCGGCGAGCACGGCAATCGCCACGCCGGCGGCGAATACGACGCGGTACAGGAACTTGATGTCAATGCCCAGCGACTGCACCATCTCGCGGTTGGTGGAGCCGGCGCGGATCATCATGCCCAACCTCGTGCGCGTAAAGACGAACCACATGCCTGCAGCCAGCGCCAGGCACACGCCGCTGATAAAGAGGCGGTACACCGGATAGGTCATCACCTCGCCCAGCGCAAAAGTGCCAGCAAGCCATTCGGGTGGCTGCACGCCGTGAACGTCATTGCCCACGATCAGGCTGCGCAGCTCCTCGAAGATCAGGATCAACCCGTAGGTCATCAGCACCTGCTGCAGATGCTCGCGCTCATACAGAAAGCTGAAGAACGCCCATTCCAGCACATAGCCCAGCAGCACCGCCAGCACCAGGCCCACGGCCAGCGTGGCAAAGAAGCCACCGCCGAACGTGCTGCCGACGATGGGCGCCAACGCATAGGCCATGTAGGCGCCAATCATGTAGAAGCTGCCATGCGCCAGGTTGATGACGCCCATGATGCCGAAGATCAGCGTCAGGCCGGACGCCACCAGGAACAGCAGCAGCCCGTACTGCAGCGCATTCAGGCACTGGATGAGGAAGGTCGCGATGTCCATTTACATTTTGCAGCCGCGCGCGGGGTCTGGCAGCACCTTCACCGCGATGCCGGTCATCACGTTCTCGCGGCCCTTGGCCTCACGGATGTAGAAGTCCTGCACCGGGTTGTGGGCGGCACTCAGCGTGTATTTGCCACGCGGGCTGTCCACCGTCATCTTGCGCATCGCAGCGACCATAGCGTCGCGCTGTTTGAAGTCGCCCTTCACGGCAACCAGACCTGCAGCCAAGGTCTGTGCTGCGTCATAACCCTGCACAGCATAGACGTCCGGCTGGGCCTTGTAGGTTACGGCGTACTTATTGCGAAAGGCGTTGTCGCGCGGTGTGTTCAGACTGTCGGCGTAGTGCAACGAGGTCAGCAGTCCCTGGGCCGATGCACCTTGTGCCTCGAGCGTACCGTCCGTCAGGAAGCCCGAGCCCATCAACGGGATGCTCTTCTTCAGGCCCGCAGCGTCGTAGTCCTTGACGAACTTGACTGCACCACCGCCAGCAAAAAAAGCGAACACCACGTCGGGCTTCTGCGCCGCGATCTCGGTCAGCAGCGCCTGGAATTCGACGTTCGGGAAAGGCAGACTGAGGTCCTTGATGACCTTGCCGCCGCCCTTTTCAAAGGCCTCGCTGAAGCCCTTTACCGTTTCCTGACCGGCCGCGTAGCCCCAGGTGATAGTCATGGCCTTCTTGTAGCCCTTCTGTGCGGCGATCACGCCCGTAGCGTAGCCCGGCTGCCAGTTGCTAAAACTCGACCGGATGATATTGGGCGCACACAGCGGGCCGGTGATGGCGTCAGCGCCAGCGTTGGGCACGATCAGCAGCGTGTTGCTTTCCTTGACCGCGCGCGCCATGGCCAACGCCACGCCGCTGTGCACGGTGCCAACGATCACGTCCACGTTGTCGCGCTTGATGAGCTTGTTCACATTGTCAGTGGCCTTGGATGGGTCGCTCTCATCATCGACCTTGAAATACTGGATCTCGCGGCCGCCGAGCTTGCCGCCTTGCTCGGCGACGTAGAGCTTGAAACCGTTCTCGATGGCCGTGCCCAGCGCCGCAAAGGTGCCGGTGGCAGGCAACATCAGCCCGACCTTCAGTGCCGGCTGGCCCTGGGCCTGTACCGGGAGAGTGGCGAATGTCGATAGGGCCAGCGCTGCGACTGCGGTGCTGATCAGGTTCTTGCGGGAAGGGCTCATGGTTTGTCTCCTGTTTGTTGTTTCATAAAAGCGCTGGCACTGGTGATCAGGCGGTCGGCCTGGTCACGATGCGGGGAGTGGCCACAATCGCTCAATTCAAGCAACTGGGCCTGTGGCACGCGCTGCGCGATACCACGAATCTGCTCTAGCGTACCGTATTCGTCGTCCAGGCCTTGTACGGCCAGCAGCGGGCAACGAATGGCGGCAATTTCGGGCGCGATGGACCACTCGCGAAACGACGGGTGCAACCAGATGTCGTTCCAGCCCCAAAAGGCCGAATCCGGGTCGTCGTGGTATTTGCCCAGACGCTGGCGCAGGTCGGTTTCCAGATACGCCGCGCGGGCCACGGCGATGCTGGACACCGACAGGTCTTCGACCAGAATGTGCGGCGCAACGACCACCGCGCCGGCAATGGCCTGTGGGAACCGGGCGGCGTACAACAGGGCAATCGAGGCGCCGTCGCTGTGGCCGAGCAGCCAGGGCTTTTGAACCGCCGCGTCGATCGCCAACGCCTTCAGCAAGGCTGGCAGCACCACCTGGGCTTGCTGGTGCATGAAGTCCAGCCCCCAGGCCTCTTCTGCCGCACGCGGTGTGGAGCGGCCGTAACCCGGGCGGGAATACACCAGGCCACGAAACCCCGTCGCATCGCACAGGCGCTGTGGAAAGTCCTTCCACATGGCCAGCGAGCCCAGTCCTTCGTGCAGAAACACGATCAACGGCGCCGCCGTGCGCTCGGGCGCAATCCACTGGTGCTCGATGCGCACGTTGCGCCCGCCCCAGGCTATGTCGACAAAAGCCACGGCCTCGCTCATGGGGCAGCGGACTCCAGTTCACGCAGCTTGAAGCGCTGGATCTTGCCGGTGGCCGTCTTGGGCAGATCGGTCACAAACGCAATCTGGCGCGGGTATTTGTAGGGTGCCAGCTTGTCCTTGACGAAGGCCTGCAGTTCGGCTTCGGTGGCCTGCGCACCCGCTATGAGCACGACGAATGCCTTGGTCTTGGTCAGGCCCTGGGCATCGGGCACGCCGATGACGGCGGCTTCCAGCACCGAGGGGTGCTGTACCAGCGTGGCCTCGACCTCAAACGGTGACACATAGATGCCGCTGACCTTGAGCATGTCGTCGCTGCGCCCGCCATAGGTGTAACTGCCATCGTCGTTACGCACGTATTTGTCGCCGCTCTTGGTCCAGCCGCCCTGGAAGGTTTCGCGGGTCTTGGCGCGGTTGCCCCAATACATCATGGCCGCGGACGGGCCGTGGATATACAGGTCGCCGGGTTCGCCGTCGGGCACAGGGCCACCATCCTCGCTACGCAATTCAATGTCGTAGCCCGGCACGGGCCAGCCGGTGGTGCCGTAGCGCACCCGGTCGGGAAAGTTGGACAGGAAGATGTGCAGCATCTCGGTGGAGCCAATGCCGTCCACGATGTCCACGCCAAAGTGGCGCTTGAAACGCTCGCCCAGTTCGGCGGGCAAGGCCTCACCCGCCGACGACACCAGGCGCAAGGCCACGTCGATGCGTGCCGGCAGACTCGGAGCCGCCAGCATGCCTGCAAAGCCAGTGGGGGCGCCGTAGAACACGGTGGGCTTCAGGCCACCTATTTGACCGAGCCAGCGCTTGAACGTGGCATCGGGCGTGGCGCGCTCGGCCATCAGAAGGGTGGTGGCCCCTACGCTCATGGGGAAAGTCAATGCATTGCCGAGGCCGTAGGCGAAAAACAATTTGGCGGCCGAAAAGCAAACGTCGTTCTCGGTCAGGGCCAACACGCCTTTGCCATACAGCTCGGCCGTCCAGTAGGGGTTGCCGTGCGAATGCACCGTGCCCTTGGGTCGCCCGGTGGAACCGGATGAGTAGAGCCAGAAGCCGGGGTCGTCGGGACTGGTGGCCGCCGGCTTGTTCAGCGGAGACTGGGCCTGCACAAAGGTCTCGTACTCCACTTCGGCCGGGTGCAGCGGTGCCACGGGACGCGAAACGATGACCTTGCCCACCTCGTGGTCGGACTTGGTCATGGCCGCCGTCAGGGCGGGCAACAACGCGCCCGACACCAGCACCGCCTGCGCGCGGGAGTGCTCCAGCATGTAGGCGTAGTCATCGGCCGTCAGCAGGGTGTTCACCGCCACCGGCACGATGCCCGCATACATGGCGCCGAGAAAACTTACCGGCCAGTCGCTGCAATCGTGCATCAGCAGCAGCACACGTTCCTCGCGCTTGATGCCCAGCGCGCGCAGGCCAGAAGCCACACGGCGCACCCGCTCGGCCAGGCCGCCATAGTTCAGCGTGCCCTGGTCGTCGATGAAGGCGGCTTTGCTCTCACGCTGGCTGTTGCAGCTCAGCAGGTGTTGTGCAAAGTTGAAGTGCTCGCCCGGTGGAGCAGCGGTGGGAGTACTCGATGCGTTCATGGTGTTGTCTCGCTTTTTGCTATGAACCCAGCGCCGCCAGCACCGCCGTGCTGGCTTGCACGGCGCTGCGCCGGTGGTAGAAGCCCAGCGCACGCAGTCCGCCCAGTTCCTCCCCACCGCCCGCGCGGCCGGGGCCGCCGTGCAGCGACTGCGGCATCACATTGCCGTGGCCGGTGTGCAACTGGCCCACGTCGGGCGAAATGACGTGCACGCGGCCATGGCTGTCGGCCAGTTGCAGCGCGGTGGCGGCCAGCGTTGCCGGGTCTCCACCATACAGCGAGGCCACCAGCGAGCCTTGGCCACGGCGCACCAGCGCCAGCGCGTGGGCTGTGTCGCGGTAGGGCAGCAGCGTGGCAACGGGGCCGAACACCTCGGTGTCGTGCACACGGTGGGCGGCATCGGCATCGCGTGCACCCAGCAGCGTGGGGCCAACGCAGCAGGCGATGGCAGGGTCGGCATCCAGCAAGGTGTGCGTGGCACCGTCGTGCAAAGTTTGCGCCTGTTGCTGCAGAGTGGCCAAGCCCTCACGCACGCTGGCCAGTTGCGCCCGGTTCACCAGCGCGCCCATGCGCACCGCGTCATTGCGCGGATTGCCCACCGTGGTCTTGGCCAGCCGGGCGGATATGGCTTGCGCGGCTGCGTCATAGCTGGCCTCGGGCACGAAGATGCGGCGGATGGCCGTGCATTTTTGCCCGGACTTGACCGTCATCTCACGCACTACTTCCTTGGCCAGCAAATCGAAGGCTTCGCTGCCCGGCGCGGCGTCGGGCAAGAGCAGGGCCGAGTTCACACTGTCGGCCTCGATATTGACGCGCACAAAGCGCTGGGCCACGGCGGGGTGGGAGCGGATGACAGCTGCCGTTTCAGCCGAGCCGGTGAAGGACACCACGTCAAAGGTCTGCAGCGCGTCCATCAGTCCGGCCGAGCTGCCACACACCACGGATAGCGCGCCCGGTGGAAAGATACCGGCATCGACCACGTCCTTGACCATGCGCTGTGTCAGCCAGGCCGTGGCCGTCGCGGGCTTGACGATCACGGGCACACCGGACAACAGGGCCGGCGCCGCTTTTTCCCACAAACCCCAACTGGGGAAATTGAAGGCATTGATGAACAGCGCGACGCCCCGGGTGGGCACCAGCACGTGCTGAGACTGGAACAGCGGGTCCTTGCCCAGGCGCACGGCTTCGCCGTCCAGCATGACGTTGCGGTCGCCCAGTGTCTCGCCGAGCTTGGCGTACATGCCCAGCGTGAAGATGCCGCCGTCAATATCCACCGCCGAATCGTTCTTGACCGTGCCGCTGTTGGCGGTGGCGATCTCGTAATAGGCGTCGCGGTTGGCCTGCAGCAGCTTGACGGTGGCGGCCAGCATGGCGGCGCGCTCGCGGTAGCTCAGCGCGCGCAATGCCGCGCCGCCCTGTTCACGGGCAAAAGCAAAGCCTGCGGCCAGGTCCAGGCCGGTGGCGTCCACACGCACCAGCTCGGTTCCGAGCACGGGGTCGAACAGGGCGGTGCCGGTGCCGCTACCGGTTTGCCATTGGCCAGCCAAAAAATTGGAAAGGAGTTCAGTCATGTTTTTGAATTAGCGGGTGAAAGTGATGCTGCCTTCAGGCAACAGATAAAGAACCAGGGCACGGCCCCCGGTAACGGTGGGGCGGTGCGCGCTGCCGGGTGGGCAGACCAGCCAACCGGCGGGGCGACCATCAAATCGGGCGCCGTCGTCCAGCGGCATGATCAGGTCGATCTCGCCATTGGGGTGGGTGTGGTGGGGGCCGGCGATGTCCTTCATGTCGACGACATCGACCGAGAAGCCCTGCAAATCGGGCGCGGGTTTGAAGATGCGGCCGTAGCGGATGCCGCCGCCTTCGCGGTCACACAACCAGCCCTCGGCGATGCCGGCTTCACAGCTTTGCTTCAGCGCTGCATAGGTGGCGCTGGCGGCGCCGTGCTCGGCATTCAGCCAGGCATCCAGGCTGGCATCGAGCGCGCGCCCGGCCAGTTGGGCACTGAGTTCCGCAATCTGTTCGCGAAATTGGGTAGATGACATGGGAGAAGGCTCCGTGCTGACTTTTGTGCTTGCTTAAAGTTGCGCAATGAATTATTGTGCATGCCTGAACCATAAGACTACCGCTTCGTCATGTCAAGCACTATATTGCATACGCCCGGGTTAACACCTAGCATCCCGCCCCCCGATTTGCAGGGCGCCCAAGCTTTGAGCATTCCCGACGAGGGAACGGAAGCTAGCGAGAAAAACCCCTTCCTATCGGCACTCGGTGACCGCGTACGCGCCCTGCGCGCACGCCGGGGCATGACCCGCAAGGCCCTGGCCCACGTTGCCGATGTGTCGGAGCGGCATTTGGCCAATCTGGAATACGGCGTGGGCAATGCCTCCATCCTGGTGCTGTTGCAGGTGGCCGGTGCCCTGCAGTGTTCGCTGGGCGAGTTGATTGGCGATGTGACCACCTCCTCACCCGAGTGGCTGATGATCCGCGAATTGCTGGAGCAGCGCGACGACGCCACGCTGCAGCGCGTGCGCATTGCCATTGGCGAAATGCTGGGCACGGGTGGCGGCAACGCGGCCTTGAGCCCACGCATCGCCCTGATTGGCCTGCGCGGCGCGGGCAAGTCCACGCTGGGGCAGATGCTGGCCGATGACCTGGGCTTTCCCTTTGTGGAGCTGAGCCGCGAGATCGAAAAGTTTGCCGGCTGCAGCGTGTCGGAAATCCAGGCGCTGTATGGCGTCAACGCCTATAGGCGCTATGAGCGGCGGGCGCTGGAAGAAGCCATCCAGATCTACCCCGAGGCGGTGATCGCCACGCCGGGCGGCCTGGTGTCGGACGCCGCTACCTTCAACCAGTTGCTGGCCCACTGCACCACCGTCTGGTTGCAGGCCGACCCCGAGGACCATATGAAGCGCGTGGCCGCCCAGGGCGACTTGCGCCCCATGGCGGCCAGCAAGGAAGCCATGGAAGACCTGAAGGGCATCCTCACTGGCCGCGCGGCCTTTTATTCCAAGGCCCAATACAAGCTTGACACCAGCGCGCAGCCGCTGGAGCCGACCTTTGTGGCCCTGCGGGCCATGGTTCGAAAGGTTCTTCAGCTGCCGGTTTGAAAAATTTTCGAAAGATGCACAAAAATGCATTGCGTCGTTTGAATTGATGCACTATCATGCGTGTACTGATGTCGATCAACGCATTTTAATGCTTCAAACCAAGGAGAGCAGACCGTGAACAGTCCCAGCCGCGTCGAATACCAAACCACCCCTGCCCAGTACAAACACTGGAAGCTGGAGTTCAATGGCCCGGTGGCCACACTGAAAGCCGACTTTGACGAAAACGCCGGCCTGCGCCCTGGCTACAAGCTCAAGCTCAACAGCTACGACCTGGGCGTGGACATCGAACTGAACGACGCTATTCAGCGCATCCGCTTCGAGCACCCCGAAGTGCGCACCGTCGTCATGACCAGTGCCAAGGACCGCGTGTTCTGCTCCGGCGCCAATATTTTCATGCTGGGTGTCAGCAGCCACGCCTGGAAGGTGAACTTCTGCAAGTTCACCAACGAGACCCGCAACGGCCTGGAAGACTCTTCCCAATACAGTGGCCTGAAGTTCCTGGCAGCCGTCAACGGCGCCTGCGCCGGTGGCGGCTACGAGCTGGCCCTGGCCTGTGACGAAATCATCCTGGTGGACGACCGCTCCAGCGCGGTGAGCTTGCCCGAAGTGCCCCTGCTGGGCGTGCTGCCCGGCACCGGCGGCCTGACCCGCGTGACCGACAAACGCCATGTGCGCCATGACCTGGCCGACCTGTTCTGCACCAGTGCCGAGGGTGTGCGCGGTGAGAAGGCCGTGGCCTGGCGCCTGGTGGATGCCGTGGCCAAACCCGCCGTGTTTGCCCAGAAGGTGCAGGAACGCGCCCTGGCCCTGGCCGCGCAGAGTGACCGCCCGGCGGATGCCAAGGGTGTGGCCCTGACACCCTTGGAGCGCACGCTGGAAGCCGACGCGCTGCGCTACACCCATGTCACGGTGGAGATCGACCGTGCCAAGCGCACCGCCACCTGGACGGTGAAAGCCCCCACCGGCGCGCAGCCCAGCGACATTGCCGGTATTGAAGCCGCGGGTGCCGCCTGGTATCCGCTGGCCATGGCGCGCGAGCTGGAAGATGCCATCCTGCAAATGCGCACCAATGAAACCGAGATCGGCACCTGGCTGATCAAGACCACTGGCGATGCTGCCGCCGTGCTGGCGCTCGATGCCACGCTGCTGGCGCACCAAAGCCACTGGCTGGTGCGTGAAACCATCGGCCTGCTACGCCGCACTTTCAGCCGTCTGGATGTGTCCTCGCGCAGCCTGTTTGCGCTGATCGAGGCGGGCTCCTGCTTTGCCGGCACCCTGCTGGAACTGGCCCTGGCCTGCGACCGCAGCTACCAATTGATCTTGCCCGACGACGAGGCTGCCACTCCCCGCATCACGGTGACCGAGACCAACTTTGGTCTGTACCCCATGGCCACCACACAGAGCCGCCTGGGCCGTCGCTTCTACGACGAGCAGAGCCCGCTGGACGCGGTGCGCGCCAAGATCGGCGAGGCACTCGATGCCGATGCCGCCTTTGCGCTGGGCCTGGTCACCTCCAACCCCGACGACATCGACTGGGCCGACGAAGTGCGTATTGCCATCGAGGAACGTGTCTCCATGTCGCCGGACTCACTGACCGGCCTGGAAGCCAACCTGCGTTTCAACGGCCCCGAGAACATGGTCACCCGTGTCTTCGGCCGCCTGACCGCCTGGCAGAACTGGATCTTCCAGCGCCCCAACGCCGTCGGCGAAAAGGGTGCTCTCAAGGTGTACGGCAAGGGCGAGAAGGCCGTCTTTGACTGGAATCGGGTCTAGCCCACGTATTCATTACCTTATCAGCTACTAATTTCATAGCAAACATCCACCGGAGACCAGCATGAGTTCAATCACCTACAGCGACAAGATTCCCAACAACGTCAACCTCAGCGAAGACCGCACCCTGCAGCGCGCGCTGGAGCAGTGGCAGCCCAACTACCTGAAGTGGTGGGGCGACATGGGGCCGGACGACTCGCAGAACTTTGACGTCTACCTGCGCACCGCCATCAGCGTCGATCCCCAGGGCTGGGCACAGTTTGGCCATGTGAAGATGCCCGACTACCGCTGGGGAATCTTCCTGAACCCGGCCGAGAAGGACCGCAAGATCCACTTTGGCGACCACAAGGGCGAAGACGCCTGGCAAGACGTGCCCGGCGAATACCGCGCCAACCTGCGCCGCATCATCGTGACGCAAGGCGACACCGAGCCAGCAAGCGTGGAACAGCAGCGCCACCTGGGCCTGACCTGCCCCAGCCAGTACGACCTGCGCAACCTGTTCCAGGTAAACGTGGAAGAAGGTCGCCACCTGTGGGCCATGGTCTACCTGCTGCACAAATACTTTGGCCGCGATGGCCGCGAGGAAGGCGAAGCCCTGCTGGAGCGCCGCAGCGGGCAAGAGGACAACCCGCGCATCCTGCAAGCCTTCAACGAAGAGACGCCGGACTGGCTGAGCTTCTTCATGTTCACCTACTTCACCGACCGCGACGGCAAGTTCCAGCTGTGCGCGTTGGCCGAAAGCAGCTTTGACCCGTTGGCCCGCACCACCAAGTTCATGCTGACCGAGGAGGCCCACCACATGTTCGTCGGTGAGTCCGGCATCAGCCGCGTGATCCAGCGCACCTGCCAGGCCATGAACGAACTCAAGACCGACGACGTGACCAAGCTGCGTGCCGCAGGCGTCATCGACCTGCCCACGCTGCAGCGCTACCTGAACTTCCACTTCAGCGTCTCCATCGACCTGTTCGGCGCGGACGAGTCCAGCAACGCCGCCACCTTCTACAACACCGGCCTCAAGGGCCGCTACGAGGAAGGCAAGCGCATGGACGACCACCAGCTCAAGGGCGGTACCTACAAAGTGCTGAACGCAGTCGGTGGCCAGTTGATTGAGAAAGAAGTGCCCATGCTCAACGCGCTGAACGAAGTGCTGCGCGACGACTACATCAAGGACTCCATTGGTGGCGTCGAGCGCTGGAACAAGGTGATCGAAAAGGCCGGCATTCCGTTCCGCCTGAAGACACCGCACAAGGCCTTCCACCGCAACATCGGTGCCCTGGCCCAGGTCAAGGTGTCGCCGGATGGCCGTGTGCTCAGCGAAGCCGAGTGGAAGGCCAACGTCGACAACTGGTTGCCCAGCGAAACCGACCGCGCCTTTGTTGGCAGCCTGATGGGCCGCGTGGTGGAAGCCGGCAAGTTTGCCAACTGGATCGCGCCGCCCATGATGGGCATCAACCGCCAGTCCGCCGACTTCGAATACGTGCGATTCAACTGATTGCCTGGAGACCGTCATGGACATGAGCGAAATGCACGCCATCCGGCAGCACGTCATCGACCCCGAGATCTGCATACGCTGCAACACCTGCGAAGCGATCTGCCCGGTTGCGGCCATCACCCACGACACGCGCAACTACGTGGTGGATGCCGAAAAGTGCAACCTCTGCATGGCCTGCATCGCTCCGTGTCCGACGGGCTCCATCGACAACTGGCGCACCATGCCGCGCGTGCGAGCCTACAGCGTGGCCGACCAGTTGGGCTGGGATGAATTGCCCGCCGAACTGACGGCGGACCAGCTGGCGGCCCAGGGCGTGGCGGCCGACGCACCGCCCGCCGAGATGCCCGTGGCACCGGTGCTGCCCGCTGCGGCCAGCGGAGAAACCAGCTTCCAGAGCGCGCAGTACGGCGCCACGCTGCCGCCCTGGTCGGCAGCCCACGCCTACACCAATCTCTATGGCCCCAAGGCCGCCGAGAAGACCATCACCGCCACCGTGGCCGGCAATGTGCGCGTCACCGCCGTGGGCCACGAATACGACACCCACCACATCGTGCTGGACTTTGGCAGCATGCCGTTCCCCGTGCTCGAAGGCCAGTCGATTGGCATCATTCCGCCCGGTGTGGATGCCCATGGCCGAGCGCACCATCCCCGGCAGTATTCGATTGCCAGCCCGCGCAATGGCGAGCGCCCCGGCTACAACAACCTGTCGCTGACGATCAAGCGCGTGCTGGAAGACCCGCAGGGTCAGCCCCTGCGCGGCGTGGCCTCCCACTACATGTGTGACCTGCAGGTGGGCGACAAGGTGCAGGTGATTGGCCCCTTTGGCGCCAGTTTCCTGATGCCTAACCACCCGCGCTCCCACATCGTGATGATCTGCACCGGCACCGGCAGCGCGCCGATGCGGGCCATGACCGAATGGCGGCGGCGCCTGCGCCAGTCCGGCAAGTTCGAGGGCGGCAAGCTGATGCTGTTCTTTGGTGCCCGCACCCAGGAAGAGCTGCCCTACTTCGGGCCGCTGCAAAGCCTGCCCAAGGATTTCATCGACATCAACTTCGCTTTCTCGCGCACACCGGGCCAGCCCAAGCGCTACGTGCAGGACTTGATGCGCGAGCGTGCCGCCGATCTGGCCCTGCTGCTGGCCGACCCCAACACGTTCTTCTATGTCTGCGGACTCAAGAGCATGGAGGACGGCGTGGTGCTGGCGCTGCGCGATGTGGCACAGCAGGCCGGCCTGGCATGGGACACGATAGGCGCAGCGCTGAAGACCGAAGGCCGCCTGCATCTGGAAACCTATTGACGATGCCCGAATACAGCACCCTCTCCGTCTCCCAGCGCGCCGCCGGCGTGGCGCAGGTGACCATGTCCCGCCCGGCGGTTTTCAATGCCTTTGACGAGGCCATGATTGCCGAGCTGGACGCGGCCTTCGCCGAGCTGGCGACTGACGCCAGCGTGCGCGTCATCGTGCTGGCGGGCGAGGGCAAGCACTTCAGCGCGGGCGCCGACTTGCAATGGATGCAACGCGCCAGCCAGGCCTCACGGGAATGGAATCTGGATGATGCGCGCCGCTTTGCCGCCATGCTGGCGCGCATTGCGAACTGCCCCAAACCCACGGTGGCCCGCATCCAGGGTGCGGCGCTGGGCGGTGGCGTCGGCCTGGCTTGCGCCTGTGACATCGCCATCGCGGCGGACAACGCGTCCTTTGCCGTCAGCGAAGCCAAGTTCGGCATCCTGCCCGCGGTGATTGGCCCCTACGTGGTCAACGCGGTGGGTAAACGCCAGGCTCTGCGCCTGGCTTTGGCAGCGACCCGGATTCTGGCCGCAGAGGCCCTCAGCATCGGTCTGGTGCAGAAGGTGGTTGCCGTGGATGCGCTGGACGCGGCGGTCGATGCCACGGTTACCGAACTGCTGGCGGGCGGCCCCATGGCCCAGCGCGAGATCAAGCAGCTGTATGCACAATTGGCGACAGGTCCCATCACCGACGCGGTGCGAGAATTGACCGCGCAAACGATTAGCCGGGTGCGCGGCACCGACGAAGCCCGCGAGGGCTTTGCCGCCTTTCTGGACAAACGCCACGCCAACTGGATTCCACACACATGACCCACACACTGAACGGCGCACCTTTGCTGGTCGTCGGCGCCGGCATCATGGGGATCGGCATCGCGCAGGTCGCGGCCCAGGCCGGACACCCCGTGATGCTGTTTGACACCCGCGACGGCGCGGCTGCTGAGGCAAAAGACAAACTGGCCAAGACACTGGATGCGCTGGTCGCCAAGGGCAAGCTGCGCTCCGAAGAGGCCGCGCTGGCCTTGTCACGCATTGAAGCCGTCGCATCCATCGACGCAGCGGCGTCCGCACGGCTGGTGGTGGAAGCCATCGTCGAAAACCTCGCCATCAAGCGCACCCTGTTCCAGCAGCTCGAAGCCATCGTGGCGCCGGACTGTGTGCTGGCGACCAACACCTCGTCGATCTCGGTCACGGCCATTGCCAACGGTCTGCGGCATCCGGGCCGCCTGGTCGGCATGCATTTTTTCAACCCCGTGCCGCTGATGAAGCTGGTCGAGGTGGTGTCAGGCCTGCAGACCGATGCGGCCGTGGCGGCTGCTATCTTCGATCTCTCTAAAGACTGGGGCAAGGTGCCCGTGCATGCGCGCTCTACCCCCGGCTTTATCGTCAACCGCATAGCGCGCCCCTACTACGCCGAGACGCTGGCGCTGCTGCTGGAACAGGCCGCCACGCCGGCCGTGCTGGACGCCTGCCTGCGCGCGGCGGGCTTTCGCATGGGGCCGTGCGAGCTGATGGATTTGATCGGCCACGACACCAACTTCGCGGTCACCCAGTCGGTCTATGAGGCCAACTTTTTTGACAGACGTTTTGTGCCCTCGCTGGTGCAGCGCGAGATGGTCGACGGCGGACTGCTGGGCCGCAAGTCGGGCCGCGGCTTTTATGCCTACGGCGATGGCGCGGCGACTGTGTTGCCCGAGAGCATCGAGTCCATGCCCTTGCCCACCGCCAAATTGCTGCGCCTGCATGGCCAGGGTCCGCTGGCGGAAGGCTTTGCCACGGCGCTGGAAAAGACCGGCCAGGCGTTCCTGCGCGTGCAGGCCAGCGACTGGCTGGGGCTGGAGGTCGACGGTGCGCAGTTGCGCCTGACCGATGGCCGAACCGCTTCGCAACTGGGCACCGAGGTGGCGGTGTTCGATCGACCGCTATCGGTTGGCCATGGCGCCGCGCTGGCCTGGGCACCTTCGCTGCGCGCCTCGCCGGCATGGACCGGCACAGCAGCGCGATGGCTGGCCGCCCTGGACTTCAAGCCGCAACGCATGGCCGATACGCCGGGCCTGGTCGTGGCCCGCACGTTGGCCATGCTGATCAACGAAGCCGCCGATGCCGTGCTGCAGGGTGTCTGCACCCCCGAGGGTGCCGATGCCGCGATGAAGCTGGGCGTCAACTACCCCGCTGGCCCGTTCGAATGGCTGGCCCAATGGAATGCGCCCGCCGTCATTGGCCTGCTCGATGTGCTGGATGCCCACTACCGTGGCGAACGCTACCGCGTCAGCCCCTGGCTCAGGAAATTTGTATGACCCGCGCTTTCATTTGCGATGCCATTCGCACCCCCTTCGGCCGCTACGGCGGCGCACTCTCCAGCGTGCGCACCGACGACCTGGGCGCCATTCCGCTGCGCGCGCTGATGGCCCGCAACCCGCAGGTCGACTGGTCGGCTGTGACCGACGTGCTGTTCGGCTGCGCCAACCAGGCCGGCGAGGACAACCGCAATGTGGCCCGCATGTCGGCGCTCTTGGCTGGTCTGCCGCCGGAAGTGCCGGGCGCCACGATCAACCGCCTGTGCGGCTCCAGCCTGGACGCCGTGGGCACGGCGGCCCGCGCCATCTTGAGCGGCGAGGCGCAACTGATGATTGCCGGTGGCGTGGAGAGCATGAGCCGCGCGCCCTTTGTGATGCCCAAGGCCGAGAGCGCCTTCAGCCGCAGCAACGCGGTGTACGACACCACCATTGGCTGGCGCTTTGTCAACAAGCTGATGAAAGCCCAGTACGGCGTGGACTCCATGCCCGAGACCGCCGAGAACGTGGCCACCGACTTCCACATCGAACGCGAGGCCCAGGACCGCATGGCGCTAAGGTCGCAGCTGAACGCGATTCGCGCCCAACAAAGCGGCTTCTTTGACGCCGAGATCACACCCGTGTCGATCGCACAGAAGAAGGGCGACCCCATCATCGTCACCCAGGACGAACACCCGCGCGCAACTTCGCTGGAAGCACTGGCCAAGCTCAAGGGCGTGGTGCGACCGGATGGCACGGTGACGGCGGGCAATGCCTCGGGCGTCAACGATGGCGCCTGCGCGCTGCTGCTGGCCAGCGAGGCAGCCGCCGCACGCCATGGCCTGACGCCACGCGCCCGCGTGGTCGGCATGGCCAGTGCTGGCGTGGCGCCGCGCATCATGGGCTTCGGCCCGGCACCCGCTACACGCAAGGTGCTGGAACTCACGGGTTTGAATCTGGCCCAGATGGATGTCATCGAGTTGAACGAAGCCTTTGCCGCGCAGGGCCTGGCCGTGCTGCGCGACCTCGGGCTGGCGGATGACGATGCGCGGGTCAACGCCAATGGCGGCGCCATTGCGCTGGGGCACCCGCTGGGCGCCAGCGGCGCCCGCCTGGTAACCACTGCGGTCAACCAGCTACACCGCAGCGGTGGCCGCTACGCGCTGTGCACCATGTGCATTGGTGTGGGCCAGGGCATCGCCCTGGTCATCGAGCGCGTGTAGCGCTCTATCAGTCGAGCTTCAACATCACGCGCATGTTTTCGATGCGTACTGCATAGGTCTTGATGTTGTCGGTGAGCGGTGCGCACAGGGCTTTGCCGCTGCACACATCAAACTTGCCCTGGTGCAGCGGGCACTCGATTTCCTTGCCCTCCAGAAAGCCGTCACTCAAGCGCGCATGGCCGTGGGTGCAGATGTTGTCGGTGGCGAAGACCTCGCCTTCCACTTCGTACAGGGCAATCTCCTTGCCCGCTACCTGTACCGCCATCACATCCCCCTCGGGCACATCGGCCAGGGCGACGGCATCGATCCAGTTGTCAGCCATGGCGTTTCCTTAGATGGGATAGATGATGGAATTGGCGATCATCTCGCTGTCGTACACGCACAGGCGCGACTGGAACTTCAGCCCCTCCGGGGTGCGCACGATCACGTCGCGGTAGTAGCCGACATTGAACACCGTGGAGTCCCCGTCGTACTTGGTGCGAATCACGGTGTAGTTGGCTTCCGAGGTGATGCGCTCGCCGTATAGGTTGCGCTCCACGGACACCACGCGCGGTGTGCCCACGATGTGGCGCTGGTAGTAAGGGTCGTGGTACATCGTCTCTTTGACGCCGTACACCCGGTCGCGAATCATGTTCTTGCTCTCCAGCGCCAGCAGGCACAGCGGCAGACCCTGGTCAAAATTCTCGCGCGGTTGCAGCCGGTAGGTTCCCTCTTCCACAAAGAACTCGGGCCATTTTTCCCACTCGGCCGAATCGCAGACCATGGCGTAGTCGCTGTAGAGGTTGAGCAGTTCAAAGTAAGTCTTGAAGTCCATCATGGTTATTCCCCCATTAGCTTGCGCCAGTAGTTGTACATGCCGCGAATCAGGGTCTCGGTGACCATGTGGTCCGCGTCCGCGATGTCGTGGCCACCCATTTCGATCACGGTGCGGTGCGCAGGTTTTTGCTCAAAGCCTTCCTGCGACCATTCGATGACCTCGCCGTCGTCGGCAGATACAAAGCCCGCTGGCCCGAACAAATTGGCCTGGATCAGGCGGCGCTCTTTTATTTCGGGGGTGTCGTCTGCAAAGCCGAAGTGGGTCCAGACGAAGTCAAAGGAACCGTGGCCGTTGGGCTGGATGTGGCGGGTGGACACGCTGTTGACCTGCTGCTGGATGATCACGCTGGGGAAGATCGTGGTCATCACGGCCGTCGGGCCGCCCCACCAGGGTTCCGGCACGATGTCGAGCAGGCGCGGATCGTTAACCTTCATCTGGTCCTTGAAGCTGTCCACGCCCGACACCACTTCGGCGTTCTTGCCGCCCTGTCCGCGCGTGGAAATCATGGCGGCGTGGCGGAAGTGCTCGTCCATCTTCAGCTCGGACTTGTTATCCGCGCGCCACAGCCCAAAGGTGGAAAACCAGGTGTGCAGCAGGCCGGGATGGTAGGGGTCCTTGATGTTCTCCTGCATCAGCTTCCAGTTGCCCGGAATGCGCTGGCGGCGGTAGCCCAAAATCTCCAGCTTGCGGCCATCAAACACGCGATCAAAGTATTTCAGGATGGTGGGGCCAAGGAATTCTTCGAAGGGTTCCACCTCATGGTCAAAGGAGGCGAACACCACGCCACCCCGCACAGCCACCTTGAGCTTGGTCAGGCCATGGTCGGCCACCTTGAAGTCCTTGGGCATGCCACCATTGACCTTGCCCTCCTGTTTGACGCCGCGGATAAAGGGCACGCCCTGCAGGTCACCCTTGAGGCTGTAGTTCCACTGGTGGTAAGGGCAGAAGAAGTCTTTGGCGTGGCCGTTGCGCTCGCGGCAAAAACGCATGCCACGGTGCGCGCACACGTTTTCGACCACGTTCA
>JAUSNJ010000044.1 GCA_030645355.1 Rhodoferax sp.
TACAGCAGGGCCAGCTTCTGCAGCTCCTGGTGCGCGGCCAGCAGGTTGCCTTCCACCCGGTCGGCGAAGAAGGCCAGCGTCTGCTGGCCCGATTCGCCCTCGGCCACACGCTGGCCTTGCGCCGCCAGGCGCCGGGCGATCCAGGCCGGCAACTCGCGGCGCTCGACCGGCTGCACGGCGATGCTGATACCCGCCTGGTCGAGCGCGCCGAACCACGCGCCCTGCTGCTGCTGGCGGTCGAGCCGCGGCAGGTGGACGATGGTGACCACGTCGTCCGACAGGTGCGCGCAGTAGCGCTGCAGCGCCTCGCTGCCGTCCTTGCCCGGCTTGCCGTTGGGAATGCGGATTTCGATCAGCTGGCGCTCGGCGAACAGGCTCATCGCCTGCGCCGCGCCGAGCAGGCCCGACCAGTCGAAATGCGCGCCGCTGACGGTGAACACCTTGCGCTCGACATAACCCGCAGCGCGCGCGGCCGCGCGAATCGCGTCGCCGGCTTCCTGCGCCAGCAGCGGCTCGTCGCCGTGCACGGTGTAGAGCGGCTGCAGGCCGCGGGCGAGGTGGTGCGTGAGCTGGTCGGCGCGCAATTGCATGGTGGGCGGCCTTGGTTCAGGGGCGTTGGGGTGCGGAGGCGGATGCGGCCGCGGACGCACCCGCCGCGCGCGGTGCGGCGAGATCGGCGCGTGCCAGGCGACGCAGCACCTGCTGCACGATGTCGGCCTGCATGGCCGCGTACAGCTCGGCTTCCTCCTGGCCCTTGGCCAGCGCAAAGCTCTCGCTGTAGCTCATGTCGCGCGACAGCATCAGCTCGGTGGGGCCGACCAGCTCGCGCCCGCCGGGTGAGTTCAGCCGAAATTCGAACTTCACCCGCAGCTGCAGCTCTCGCACCTGGCCGGCCGCAGTGGACGCCACCACGCTGCGCTCGCGCCGGTCGTCCAGCGCCTGCAGCACCACGTCGGCCTGGCCGGGCGTGGCCACCACCTGCACCGTGCCGGCCAGCCGCTCGCGCAACTCGTCGGCCAGCGGCGAGCGGGCCGCAAAGCCGATCAGCGCGATGCGGTTGAAGGGCAGCGGCGGCGTCTGGCGCAGCTCGAAGCCACAGCCTGCCAGCCCGCCGCCGGTGAGGCCGGCCAGCAAGGCGAGGAGCAGGCCTCGGCGCGGGCGCAGGTTGGTGCGTGGCATCGGGTGCCGGTCAGACCACCACGTTGACCAGCCGGCCCGGCACGACGATC
>JAUSNJ010000065.1 GCA_030645355.1 Rhodoferax sp.
TTAGATTAAGCAATGGCTACAATTTCAGCCGCCCATTTTTGCTTCTCTTCTGCCGAAATAAACGACGCTTCAAAAGAGTTCAACGCCAATTGTTTTAGCTCAGCTGCTGTTAAGTCTAACGCATCTGTAATGGCAATAAAGTTATCATTCATATAACCACCAAAGTACGATGGATCGTCTGAATTTACTGTTACTTGCACACCTTGTTGCAACAAACGGCGGATATTGTGCTGTGCCATATCGTCAACGACACATAACTTTAAGTTACTGAGCGGACAAACGGTCAGTGGCATTTTCTCTGCGATCAAACGCTGCATTAATACAGGATCTTCTTCAGAACGCACACCGTGGTCAATACGATTCACTTTAAGCAAATCTAAAGCTTCCCACACATATTCTGCTGGACCTTCTTCACCCGCATGCGCAACCACTAAAAAGCCTGCTTCACGTGCTTTAGCAAAGACACGTTCAAACTTTGAAGGAGGATGCCCAACTTCGCTTGAGTCCAAGCCTACACCAATGATTTGATCTTTATACGGCAATGCCTGTGCTAAAGTTTCAAGGGCTGCTTCTTCACTTAAATGACGCAAGAAACACATAATCAAATGCGAACTAATGCCAAATTTTGCCTTGGCATCATCACATGCGCGTTGCAGACCATTAATCACTGTTTCAAAAGCAATACCGCGGTCAGTATGCGTTTGTGGATCAAAGAACATTTCGGTATGCACTACACGATCTTCGGCACATTTTTCAAAGTATGCCCAAGCCAAGTCATAAAAGTCTTGCTCATGAATCAGTACATTTGCACCTGCATAATAAATGTCTAAAAATGATTGTAGATTGTGAAAATTATAAGCCTGTTTCACTTCTTCAACCGACATATAAGGAATGTCTATTTGATTACGCTGTGCGATTGCAAACATGAGTTCTGGCTCAAATGTCCCTTCAATATGCACATGCAATTCAGCTTTTGGTAAAGCACGAATGAGCTCCAATTGACTCATATCTTTTCCTCTTTAAAAATAAAAAAGGGCGTAAACTGAGTTTACACCCTTATCACTATTTGATGAATTAGCCACCAAATAACGCGAATTTTAATGCCCAAAGCACAGCCACGATCCACACCATGTAAGGTACAGTCGCCGCTTTACCGGTGAACAATTTAACCAATGCATAGCTAATAAAGCCCATCGCAATACCATCTGCAATTGAGTAGGTAAATGGCATAAATACAATGGTTAAGAACGCAGGTACAGCTTCAGTAATATCATCCCAATCAATATGGGTAATCCCCTGAATCATCAACACACCAACAAATAACAATGCTGGAGCTGTTGCAAAACCAGGTACAGATTGAGCTAGAGGTGCTAAAAACAAACATAAGATAAATAACACACCGACCACAACTGCGGTTAAACCTGTACGGCCACCAGCAGCAACACCCGCAGACGACTCAATATATGGTGTCGTCGAAGATGTACCTAATGCTGCACCAGCAACAATTGCGGTTGAGTCTGCAAATAATGCTTTTTTCAAACGTGGAAGCTTGCCATCTTTCAGTAAGCCTGCACGGTGTGACACGCCAACCAATGTACCTGTTGAGTCAAATAAATCGACCAAGAAAAATACAAAGATGACACCCACTAAGCTTGCCGTAAATAGACCTTCAAAGTCCATTTGCATGAAAGTTGGAGCAATTGATGGAATCTCACCAACAACACCTTTAAACTCGCTTAAGCCCATTGCTGTTGAAATTGCAGTTAAAGCCAAGATGCTGATAATAATAGCACCACGCACTTTAAAGTGATGCAGTACAACCACCATCAAGAAGCCAAATAAAGCCAAAAGAACCGTCGGTTGCTTAAAGTCGCCCAATCCAACCAAAGTCGCTGGATTGTCCACAATACCGCCTGCATTTTTTAAAGCAATCAGCGCAAGGAATAAACCAATTCCGCCGCCAATCGCAAGCTTAAGCGACATTGGGATTGCATTCACAATGGCTTCACGGATCTTAAACATACTGATCGCAATGAACACCAAACCTGATACAAACACTGCAGCTAAAGCAGTCTGCCAAGGCACACCCATACCCATACACACCGAATAGGTAAAGTAAGCGTTTAAGCCCATACCCGGTGCTAATGCAATTGGATAATTTGCAACAATACCCATAACCAAACAGCCAATTGCGGCTGCAAGACAAGTCGCTACAAAGACAGCACCATGATCCATCCCCGTTTCGGATAAAATCATTGGATTCACAATAATGATGTAACACATGGTTAAGAATGTGGTTACACCTGCAAGAAGCTCTGTACGAAAACTGGTTTTATTTTCACTCAGTTTGAACATACGCTCGAGCATATTTTCTGAAGATGGATTAGGAGTCGTCATGACCTAGCCCCTGTAAATAAACTTTTAAAACTGTATAACTGCCAAAAAATTTCGACACTCAGTACGATGAAAATCTGATTAAATTTCTGGAAGTTAAAGCAATGAATATGCCAAATTTCCTCAATTCAGGAAAAGTTTATTTAGCCATGAATGATTCAAACGTATGGTCGAACCATATATACCTAAACAAAAAAGCCGCATAAACCGTATGCAGCTTTCAACAAAAACGTCATTTTAGACTCAAAGTCTAAAATTCAATATATCTTGGCGCGAATTATAACACACTGATTTTTA
>JAUSNJ010000084.1 GCA_030645355.1 Rhodoferax sp.
CTGGGCACGTTCCGATATATTACTCACCCGTTCGCCACTCGCCACCAGGATTGCTCCCGTGCTGCCGTTCGACTTGCATGTGTAAGGCATGCCGCCAGCGTTCAATCTGAGCCAGGATCAAACTCTATAGTTCGATCTTGAATTTTTTGCTCTTTCGAGCAACTCATAAATTGGAATCGACGTGATTTTCTTTGACGAATATCACATCTTTTTTACTTCATGAGCGTTTGTAGGTCAGTTAAGACCTAGTTCCGAAGAACTTGGCAATCGCCTTCAAACGCCCACGCTTATCGGCTGTAAATTTTTAATGAACCGAAGATTTTTTACTTTCTTCGTTTGCTTCACTGTGATCAGCGAAGCCTTGAATTATGACACAGTTTTTACGCTTTCGTCAAACTTCTTGAAAACTTTTTGAAGCGTTAGTTGCTGCTGAAGTTCTCAATCGCCGCAATCAGCGAAGCCTTCGATCATAGCATGACTTTAACTCCTCCGCGTACTTTCGCTTTAAATCAATGGATCTAAACGCGGTAGCGGTCGGTTGACGTCCCTAGCTTCGTTAACAGCGCGCCTGCAATGTCCAATAGTGGCAGCACCTCATCTGCTGCACCGTGAATGATAGCTTCACGAGGCATGCCAAAGACTATGCAGCTGGCCTCATCCTGTACGTAGTTGTAGCTGCCTGCATCCTTCATCTCCTTCATTGCCTTGGCGCCGTCATTTCCCATGCCTGTCAACATGATCCCAAACGCATTGCGACCCACCACGCGCGCAACAGATTTAAACAGTACTTCGACTGAGGGCTTGTGCCGGTTTACGGTTTCACCGTCCTCCACCACACATACATAGTTAGCCCCACTTTTATCGACTCGAAACTGCTTTCCACCAGGAGCAATGTACGCATGCCCAGGAAGAACCCGCTCTCCATTTACAGCCTCCTGCACCGTGATCTGGCATAGCGTATTCAATCTAGCGGCGAAGCTAGTAGTAAATCCCGGAGGCATATGTTGCGTAATGACGATACCAGGCGCGTTAGCGGGCATCCGAATCAAAATCTCCTTGATCGCTTCTGTTCCCCCGGTCGAGGCGCCAATACAAATCAGTTTTTCGGTCGACACGCGCGCCAAGGGCATTATTTCTGCACGTTGCGTCACCCCAGAATGAGGCCCTCCCGGCAAGCTACTGGCGGGGGTTACTCGTCGAATGTGTGCGGACGCTGCGACCCTGACTTTTTCGACGATTTGACCAGCCAGTTCATTTATGCCATCTGCTAAACCGATCCTGGGCTTAGCTACAAAATCGACTGCTCCAAGCTCTAGGGCCCGCATGGTGACTTCCGCTCCGCGCTCAGTCAACGTGGAGATCATCACCACTGGCATCGGCCGTAGGCGCATGAGCCTGGCCAAGAAATCGATCCCATCCATCTTGGGCATCTCTATGTCCAATGTGATCACATCAGGGTCGAGCTCGCGAATCATTTCACGTGCAACCAGTGGGTCATTGGCGGCCCCAACACACTCCATGTCTTTCTGGCGATTGATGATCTCGGTTAGCAGTCCGCGAACTAGCGCGGAGTCATCCACCACCACAACACGAATCTTCTTCACGTGACGCTCTCAGAACAAATCGACCGAGCCACCGGCATTCGACTTTGCAACACTCGCCGCATTTCCACGCCGCTCCTCGACGGCCAACGTTTCAGGATGTGAATGTGCCAGTCTCTTTACAAGTGCCTTGCCTGTGACCGGAAAGAAGCACACTTTGCGAGGATGAATATCGAGAACATCCTGAGACACAACCGGAATTCGCTCGGTAGACAAATAGTCCAACACAAATTGGGTATTGCGCTCACCGACATTCATCGTTGTAAAACCTGCCATTACTTGCGCGCCGCCAAATATCTTGGCCTGCATCGTTTCCCGTCTTGCCCCAAGTTTGAACATTTCGTTAATTAGCAACTCCATGGCAAAGGATCCATAGCGCCCCGACCCTTCCACCCCATCTCCATCAGGTAGCATGAAGTGATTCATCCCGCCTGTACGTGCCTTGCCATCCCAAATACATGCCGCGATGCAGGATCCCAGCACCGTCATGACCACGAGATCCTCATTGGAAACGTAGTATTCCCCTGGCAAGACTTTGACCGCATCGTACTGAAAGTGGTGATCAGCGTAAAAAAAAGAGGCTTCGCCGGGCTTTCGCGGTTGTGCTTTGAGCTGGTCGACCCTTGATGCGCGACCATTCGCCAGAACCTTCACTGGCGGCACTACACCTCCAGCGGCCCTGAAAGCGGTGGATCCAACACTATTTTGGGGGAGATTCATGTAAACCTTGTATGCGGTGAGAACAACAACAGGTCAGCGTTGCCTTGCTCTGATCCAGCCACGCTATCGTCTTTCATATACCGTCTTCCCTTTCAGGACAAACATATCGCGGGAGTCACTGAAATTCTCTGCATGGCCTACGAAGAGCAACGCTCCAGGCTTCATGACTCTAAAGATTCGTTCAAGTACTTTTCGCTGTGTCTCCGCATCAAAGTAAATCATTACATTTCTGCAAAACACCACGTCAAATGGTTCCTTGAATGGCCAGTCATCCTTGATCAAATTGACCATCAAAAACTCGATCACTCTCGCCAGTTCGGGCTTAACCCTCACCATCCCGTCATTCCCGCCTTTCCCACGCAAAAAGAACCTCTGAATTTTGTTCGTATCGATGCCTTTTAGCCCCTCCAGTCGATAAATTCCTTGCGCCGCAGAAGCCAGGACCTTTGAGTCGATGTCACTAGCCGTGAGCGAGAACTTCGGGTTTTGCCCAAGGACATCCAGCGCAGTCATCACAATGGAATAAGGCTCCTCTCCGGTCGAAGCTGCACTGCACCAGACACGCCAAGGAGTTCCCAAGGGTTTTGACTTTAGGAGATCCGCAAAGATCTCGAAATGATGGTGTTCACGAAAGAACGATGTCAGGTTTGTCGTCAACGCATTGACAAACTCCTGCCACTCTGGCCCCTCCGCAGACTCAAGCCATCCAAGATAGTCATGAAAGCTTTGGTACCCGGTCTCTCGCAACCGCCTGGACAGACGGCTGTAAACCATGGCATGTTTTCCATCGTGCAGACTGATACCTGCCCGCTTGTAGATCATTGCCTGCACTCGGTCAAAATCCGCATCGGTCCATGCAAACTCACGGCCTTGCATTCCCACTGACGAACTCACATTCAATTCCGTTTCAGACAAAGCCTAACGTTGAAACCACTAGGGCGCACCCGGCTTGAACCTCGAAACCCCGCGGCAATGTCAATCAGACGTACCCACCAGCCCCATATCCGGGGCAGACATTAGACGCTCGATGTCAAGCAGAATCAACATTCGGTCTCCCAGAGACCCCAACCCCAATACTGCGGCGCTGTCGATCACACTCTCGATATCCGGCGCAGACTTGAGGCTCTCCGCAGGCAGCTCCATCACATCGCTAACAGAGTCAACAACGATGCCAACGATACGATTTCTCAAATTCAGAATGATCACAACCGTGAACGAGTTGTAGTCCGCTTTCGAACAACTGAATTTCAAACGCATATCCACAATCGGCACAATCGTGCCTCGCAGATTGACAACGCCCTTGATGAAATTCGGTGCATTCGCCACCCTGGTTGGAGGCTCGTAACCACGAATTTCCTGAACTTTCAGGATGTCGATGCCGTACTCTTCCTGATCCAGCCGGAAGGTCAAATATTCCCGCGCATCAGAAGATGTCAATTCATCCAGTTTTTCCATCACGCCCATGTTGCGCTCCTTCAATATCTTGACATCAATGCCGAGACCGGCGAACCAAAGCTCCCGTATCCAGGATCAGGGCAACTTTTCCATCCCCAAGAATCGTTGCACCAGATACATTTGGGACCTTGCGGTAATTGGATTCCAGGTTTTTGACGACAACCTGCTGCTGCCCCAGTAGCTCATCGACCAACAGAGCGACGCGGCTACCATCCGCCTCGACGACGACCATGATGTCGCATGACTTCTCGAAATCAAATCTTGGGATTTGGAATATCTTCTCCAGCTCGATAACCGGCATGTACTCATCACGCACCTTAACCAATTGCGAGCCCTGCCCCACCGTGCTCACCGCATCCGCCTTGACCTGAAAGGACTCAACAACAGACGACAACGGAAGTATGTAGACCTCGCCTCCAACACCGACAGACATCCCATCCATGATGGCTAGTGTCAATGGCAGACGCACCGAAACTTTCATGCCGTAGCCTTCGGCTGAGTCAATTTCCACAGTTCCGTTGAGCGCCGCAATATTGCGCTTGACCACATCCATCCCGACGCCACGACCGGACACATCCGTGACCACATCGGCCGTTGAAAAGCCGGGAGCAAATATCAATTGCCAAACATCCGCGTCAGACATCTGGTCAGACACGTCCAATCCACGCTCTTTGGCTTTGCTCAGTATCTTTTGCCGGGACATCCCCTTTCCATCGTCACGCACCTCAATGACAATGGAGCCGCCTTGGTGCGAGGCCGAGAGCGTGATAGTGCCTGTCTCAGATTTTCCAGCCGCCAATCGCTCTGCGGGGGACTCGACTCCATGGTCGCAGCTGTTGCGGACCAAATGGGTCAATGGATCGGTGATCTTCTCCACCAAACCCTTGTCCAACTCCGTCGCTTCTCCTTGGGTCACGAAATCAACCTTTTTGCCAAGCTTACTGGCAAGGTCGCGCAGCATCCGAGGAAAACGACTGAAAACAATAGACATGGGAATCATGCGGATCGACATCACCGATTCCTGCAAATCTCGGGTATTTCGGTCCAAATCCGCCAGCCCCGACAGCAGTTGCTGGTAGACGGCAGGGTCCAACGCACGGCTATTTTGCGCCAACATCGCCTGAGTTATGACCAGTTCGCCTACAAGATTGATCAATTGATCCACTTTACTAATGGCAACACGGATTGTCGCAGCCTCCGGTTGAGCAGCCGCACTTGCGGCAGGAGATCTGGGCGGCGTCTTTGGTGCAACCTTGATTTCCCCCGGCGCATTCTCAGCAACGGAGACTGGTGCACCAGGAGCGCCATCAAAGAACCCAAATCCCGGAAGAGGCGCCAAGGGCGCTCCTGGCAGTGGATCGTCCGGGCTTCCCGCCTCCGCTAAAGCACTACCTGCTTGAGCCGCAGTTCCAGAGTCGAATCCTGCGTCTGCTCGTTCTGCAATCTTTATGTAATCCCGAGAGACGTGAAAAGCAAACAAATCCAACAGATCCTCGTCTGTAGACCCCGTCTCAACCAAGAACACACGCGTATTCTTGGCATCCGAAGGCAATGCGGAGATCGTTCCCAAGCCAGGAATATCCCGAAACAACTCCTGGACGGCATCGGCTTGCTCAGGGCGCTCCAGAGGGCCAATACGGATTTCCAGTGATCGGGTCGATTTGTTGATTGATTCTGGCGCTGGCGATGGCGTCTTCACCACCACGGTTTGACTACGTGGGACTTGTGCAACTGGAGGCGGTGTGATGCCTGTTGCATTTCCGGCCGCCAACTCGCTGATTCGCCGGACCAGATCTCCTGTCGGCATTGCATCACCCTCACCACCCGCCTGGTGCCGAGCGAGCAAACTTCTGGAAGCGTCCGCAGATTCCAGCAAAACGTCCACCATCGCCGAATTCGGCTGCAACTCATGCCGACGCAGTCGATCCAGAAGTGACTCCATCTGATGGGTGAGTTCGGCAACATCGGCAAAGCCGAACGTGGCAGCACCGCCTTTTACCGAATGGGCACATCGGAAAATGCCGTTCAGCACTTCGTCGTCCGCAGTCTCCAGATTCAAATTGAGCAGCATCTGCTCCATAAGATCCAGATTCTCTCCGGCCTCTTCAAAAAAAATCTGATAGAACTGGGTTAGATCGAAATCACCATTTCCACCGCCGCTGTCTTGATGCGTCTCAGACATACCAATCTCCTATTCTCTGTAAGCCATTCCAAGGCGATGCAATCAGCGGATCACTTTCTTGATGACATCCAGGAGTCTTGCGGGGTCAAAGGGCTTGACAAGCCAGCCCGTTGCGCCTGCCGCCCGTCCCGCCTGCTTCATCAAATCACTGGACTCCGTGGTCAGCATGAGAATGGGCGTTGTCTTGAACTGCGGGTGGTCGCGCAGTTTTCTGGTGAGACCCAATCCGTCCAACCGAGGCATATTCTGGTCTGTTAAAACCAGATCAAATGACTGTGCTTGCGCTTTCTCATAGGCATCCTGCCCATCCACTGCCTCTACAACCTGGTAACCAGCGCCGGTCAAAGTAAAAGAAACCATCTTGCGCATGGAAGGTGAATCATCAACGGCGAGAATTAAAGGCATTTGAAGCTCCGACTATTTCAATTTGGTAACTAGATAAAAAGACTCAGAAGAGCTCGATAGAGCCAGCATCCATCTCGTCTTGTGTCACGGGGTTTGGTCGCTCAGGAACCTCTTCGACAAAGGGCACCGCCTCCCCATCTTCGGCGCCCATGGACTCGGACGCTAAACGATACGCGCATCCCTGAAGGATCTTCGAAGTATGCACAATAAGTTGGGATGCCATGTCTTGAAACTGCAACTCTGTAACTGCTGCCCGCAACGTACTGCGAACGTCGTCCAGTTCCTTGGAGTTCATCAGAGTGGGAGTCGCCAAATTGGCACTGGCGCTGGTAAATCGCTCCATGAGATTTTCCATGGTATGGGCAAGCAACCCGTCCAGCCGCGTCAAATCGTGCACGACCACCAGCAACGAATCTTGAACTTCGGCAACTAGCATGACCGGCATTTGCACAGCGGGGACAGTTGGTGTCGTCAATGATGGCTGCATTGTCATAGGTCCTAATAAACCACTCTCCACTTCAGTCTCACTCCCGTTCATGAAACCAAAGATCTCATGCTACTAGATTAGCAGGAATCGGTAACGTTGGGTAACTTTTGCGATCCACGGCATCAATATACACGCCCGAATTACTTGTGCACGCGGACTGGGGTGAACCATAATCAGCAGACAATGCCGCTTTGACAATGGACACGATGCTACCCACCGCCCCAGTGAATATTCTTCATCTGGAAGACTCGACGCAGGACCACCAGTTGGTTTGCAGGACTCTTGACAAAGCGGGGTTCTCCTATTCAATTATCAGAGTAGAAACACTGGGTGCCTTTTCCGAGCTGGCTGCATCATCGGCTTTCGACGTCATCCTTGCGGACTATCGTCTTCCCGGATTTACGGCCGTGGATGCATGGTTGGCCCTCCCGACCGGCGGAAATCGCCCGCCATTCGTACTATTGTCTGGTGCGATCGGTGAAACAGCGGCCGTCGCCGCAATACAAACCGGCATCAGCGACTATCTGCACAAGGACGACCTGAGCCAGCTGGAACGTGTCATCCTGCGATCCATAGATGTCCATCGAACACGGCAAGCCAAGGAAAAAGCAGATCGTGATCTGGCGATGTCCGAAAAAAGGCTATCCGAACTGACGGGCCATCTGCAAACCGCCATTGACCGCGAGCGCGCCGCCATCGCACGCGAAATACACGACGATATTGGAGGCTCCCTGGCCGCAGCGAAACTTGACTTGGCCTGGATATCGCGGCATGCCTCGGATCCAGGCATTCACGAACACGCAAAGGCGGCCACGGATATGCTTCAGCATGCACTTGGCGCCAGCCAGCGCATCATGATGAACTTGCGACCGTCAATCCTGGATCAGGGACTTTTTGCTGCTGTCCAATGGCTCGCCTCGAACTTCGAAAAAAGAACAGGAATCAAGACCATTTTGAGGTCAAACCGCGAAGATCTGTGCCCTGAAAAGTCTGTTCAATTGACCGCATACAGGACGGCCCAGGAAGCACTGACTAACGTCTCGAAATACGCCCAATGCAGTCTTGTAAAAATCGAAATATCGGATGCAGAAGGGTTCCTGACCATGGAAATCAGCGACAACGGCATCGGCATCACTGAACAGGAGATGCAAAAACCCAATGCGTTCGGAATCCGCGGACTGCACGAGCGTGTCAAGACCATCGGGGGCTGGCTTGACATCAGCACCAGCAGTGGCTCCGGTACCTCTGTGACGCTTTCCGTGCCACTGGCGGCGGCAAAGAGCGCTTCTTTGGAGGCTCAGTTTCAGTGATCAAGGTAATCCTTTGTGATGACCATGCCATGGTTCGCCGCGGCATTCGGGATACGCTGGCGGAGGCCGTCGACATTCAGGTGGTTGGAGAATCGGGCAGCTATTCCGAGGTCCGGGAGCTCATCCGGACCACCCCTTGTGATGTATTGATCCTGGATTTGAATCTCCCCGGTCGCGGTGGACTAGAAGTCCTTGCCAGTCTACGTGAAGACCAGTCCGCCATCCGGGTGCTGATTGTCTCCATGTTCGCCGAGGACCAATATGCTATTCGCTGCCTGCGTGCTGGCGCCGATGGATACCTGAACAAGGCAGGTGATCCCAGCGAGCTGATTCCCGCCGTCCGCTCCTTGGCAAAAGGCCGAAAATACGTCACTCCAGAAATATCGGAAATGCTGGTCAGCAATCTTGCATCACCCAGTACCCAGTCACTGCATGCGACGCTGTCAGAGAGAGAACTCCAGACCCTGTTGAAAATTGCTTCGGGGAAACGCCTGTCGGACATTGCCGAGGAACTCATGCTCAGCCCCAAAACCGTCAGCGTCTATCGGGCTCGACTTCTGGAAAAACTGAAACTATCCAACAATGCGGAACTCGCGGTCTACGCCATCCGCAATGAATTAGTCTGACGTTTCCGACTACCCCTTGGAAAACACATCGATGGCCCGCTCCATCAGTACCATAAATGGCTGATCCAGCATGGGCAACGTGACCGCGATACCGATCAAACCTACCACGAGGGTAATCGGGAAACCGACAGCAAAAATATTCATTTGAGGCGCCACACGGGAAACAATTCCCAAAGCCAAGTTGACAAACATCAACATACCGACCATAGGCAGGGCGATCCACAACGCACTGGCAAACAAGTCAGCCCCAAGCCGTTGCAGCTTCATATGGGCCAACGACTCCAGGAAATTCTGATCCAGCGGAAAAGATTGATAACTGCGAATAATCGCGAAAAGCACCATTAGATGCCCGTTCATCGCCAGAAACAGCAAAGACGTCATTTGCCCAAAAAATCTGGCCACTGCACTGGACTGTGCGCCGATGGTCGGGTCGAAGAAAGCCGCGAAGTTTAGCCCCATCTGAAACCCCACAACTTCACCGGCTAGTTCCACGGCAGAGAAAACGACGCGGACAGCAAAACCGATCGCCAACCCGACCCCCACCTGCTGAACGGCAACACCTAAAGCCTGCGGGTCATTGAAGCCAATGACAGGCATATCCGGCAGGCTTGCCTGGGCTGCCAGGGCAACGAAAAAAGCCAATGCAATCTTTGCGCGCATGGGAATTGCGCGGGATGAAAAGACCGGGGCAGCCGTGAAGACAGCGATAACCCGTAAAAACGTCCAGAAAATGGGCGATATCCAGGCAGCAAGCTGCGCCTCAGAGACAGATATCACAACGATTCCATTACTAGACCACGACCCCGGGAATGGCTTCTATGGTCCGACGGATGTATTCGACCAACATCGTCAACATCCAGGGGCCGGCAATTGCAAACACTGCAATCACCGCAATCAACTTGGGCACGAACGCCAGGGTTGCTTCGTGGATTTGTGTCACAGCCTGGAACAGACTGACCAACAGACCCACGATCAATGCCGTACCCAGCACCGGTGCGGAAACCATCAAAAGCATCAAAAGTGCGTCTTGTCCCATGGTCAAGACCATTTGTGCATTCATTGCCAGACCTCTCTCTTACATAACAAAGCTGGCCGCCAGGGAGCCGATCAGCAGGTTCCACCCATCCGCCAATACAAACAGCATCAACTTGAAAGGCAAGGCGACCAGCACCGGCGACAGCATCATCATGCCTAGTGACATCAGCACGCTGGCAACCACGATATCAATAACCAGGAACGGAATGAAAATCATGAAGCCAATTTGAAACGCGGACTTCAGTTCACTAATGACAAACGACGGTACAAGGACACGCATCGGTGCGGTGTCCGCTTTCACGTCGGGCGCCAGTTTCGCCAGCTTGGCAAACAATGCAAAATCTGACTGCCTGGTCTGTTTCACCATGAAGCTGCGAATCGGTCCTTCACCTTTTTCCAACGCCTGTTCAAACGTAATCGCGTTCTTGGTCAACGGCAAGTAGGCGTCTGCATACACGCGGTCCAAGGTTGGACCCATCACAAAGAATGTCAAAAACAGCGACAACCCAACGATGACCTGATTGGGCGGGGACGACTGGGTTCCCAAAGCCTGCCGCAGAAGCGACAACACGATGACGATGCGGGTGAAGCCCGTCATCATCAACAACACAGCCGGCAAAAATGAAAGAGCTGTGAAAAATACCAGTGTTTGGACTGGTACAGAGAAACTCATATTAGAGCCACCCGTTCCGACCAGCAAGGGCAGCTGCCCGCTAGTTTGCGCCATGACCGAGCCCTGCAGTGCCAACGCACTGACCGCCAAAATACATCTGACCCACAAGACTGACCGGTTCAAGCCGCACCCCTTATTCCGTTCGATTCAACCCGAGTCGCACAGTCGGCTCCTGTCAGAGTGTTCGCGTCAACGCAGTGCAGGCACGTGATGCTCTGGGCTGTTACGCCCAGCGTCAGCCAAACCCGCCGCCCCTCCGGGCCCACTTCCACAGTCACCACCCTTTGGTGCGGGCCCACGGCCAACGCAGAAATGAAGCGAGATTGCCCACTGTCTTCAACAGCGCCGCCTCCATACCGCTGCTTGAGCCACTTCAGCGCAAAAGGGAGACAGACCAATATCGCAAGAAAAACACCAACCGAAACCAGCGACTGCGTCATCACGACCCATCAGCTCTTGCTGACCCGGCGCAGCCTTTCCGACGGTGTGACCACATCGGTGAGCCGAATACCGAACTTGTCGTTGACAACGACAACCTCGCCTTGTGCAATCAAATAACCATTGACCAAAACGTCCATTGGCTCTCCGGCCAGTGCGTCCAGTTCCACAACCGACCCCTGACCCAGTTGAAGGATGTGTTTGATCGGGACTTTGGTGCGCCCCAACTCGACGGAGAGCTGGACCGGGATGTCCAGCACCATATTGATGTCATGCATGGGGGAATCGCCCACGCTGCCAGACATCGAGGAAAAAGGCTTGGGCGCGTCGCCCGCCAATACCCCGCCCTGGCCATCCGCACTGGGCTCCGTCGCCTTTTGTTCCAGCAAAGCCTCGGCCCAATCAGCCATGCCATCGTCGGCGGCCGATTCGTCAGGTTTGTCTTCAGATGCCATTTTTTTCTCCCAACCAGTTTTGGTCATTGCCGCGCAGGGCCTTGTCTATACGGATGGCGTACTTGGCATTGTGCGTACCGTATTGGCATTCGAATATTGGAACACCATCTACCGTTGCCTGAATCTTGGGCTGTCGATCCAACTCAATGAAATCACCTTTTTTCATGGTCAACAATTGTTCAACCGTTGCATCAGCCCGCGCCAACTCGGCGACCAGGGTAATTTCCGCGGCTTGTATTTCACGGGTCAATACGTTGACCCAACGCCGATCAACCTCAATCGAGTCACCCTGTGTCGACGAGTAGAGCACATCCCGAATCGGTTCAAGGGTCGAATAAGGGAAGCAAAAGTGGATCGCGCCTGTAATGTCGCCAATTTCGAGCTGAAAAGAGGTGGAAATCACGATTTCACTGGGCGTGGCAATGTTCGCAAACTGCGGTTGCATCTCCGAACGCTGGTAATCCAGCTCCAGTGGGTAGATCCCCTTCCACGCCTTTTTGTATTCTGACGTGATGACATCGACCAGCCGGTTGATCACCCGTTGTTCCGTTGCAGAGAAATCACGTCCTTCGATGCGCGTCTGGAATTTGCCAATTCCACCGTACAGGGTATCAATCACGCCAAACACCAACGCAGGCTCGCACACGATCAGGCCGCTTCCCCGCAAGGGGCGGATGGCGACAATATTGAAGTTGGTGGGCACCGCCAACTCCCGCAGAAACGCGCTATAGCGCTGAACCGTTACGGGGCCTACCGATATTTCCGGGCTCCGTCGAATGAAGTTGAACAACCCCACGCGCAGGTTGCGGGTAAATCGCTCATTGACGATTTCCATCGTCGGCATCCGCCCGCGAACGATACGCTCCTGGCTGGAGATGTTGTAAGCGCGTACTTCTCCATGCTCAGCCGCCTCCTCAACGGTCTTCTGGCTCTCGCCAGTGACCCCTTCGAGAAGGGCATCTACCTCTTCCTGGGAAAGAAACGACTCACTCATATATAGATACCTGTGAACCCGCTATTGAACAATGAAACTGGAGAACAGCACGCCAACGACCGGGAACTCGGCATGATCCGACTTGGCCTTGGCTTTCTTCTTCTTGGCAGCCGTGCCATCATCATGCTCTGCCGCCTCGCCGCCGCCAAATGGCAGAGAGGTTTCGCGCAAAATGTCTTTCGCAAGCTGCTGTTTGCCTTCCGGTTTCAGTAGTTCCTCTGCCGTTCGCTGCGACAACAACAGCAGAATCCCACTGCGAATCGTGGGCAAGAACGCCTTCACCTTATCTGCGGCTTGCGCATCCGCCACCTCCAGCGTGATCCCTACCTGTGCCACCCGTTCGCCACCCGGGTCCGCCAGGTTCACGACCATATTGTCCAAGGGCAAATAGGCAGGAGGCGCCTTGGGTTTTCCTTGTTCCGCAGACTTCGACGTAGGCGCGTCCTCCCCCTCTTCAGCGGCCGCTGCGCGTTGCTTGCTGATATAGAAGAAAGCTCCGCCACCGCCCAATGCCAATACCAAAACCGCACCGACAATGATGATCAGCATTTTCTTGCTCTTGGCGGGCGCTTTGGTGGCGCCGTCCTCGGCAGCTTCAGGTTTCGCAGACACATTGACTCCTTATTTGACAGAAACGACGCTCACCACACCCGCCCCGGTTCTCCGCGGGAAAGAGTCACAGTGCGACCACATGGTTCAACGCCAATGGTGACACATTCCCAGGCCTTACACAAAAAGATCCAGCGCCCCCCGCGTGGCCCTGCCCGAACCAGCGATCCTATCCCCGCCAGCTGGCTGTTGGGAAACAACAACCGACTGTCGCAATCCCTGGCGGGACCTGCGCTCCTGATCCCCAGAATCTCCTGCGCCCGACGTACCTACGGACACCCCGGAAAGCACCAGCCCCTCACGCTGCAGAAGTTCCTTGAGGTGCACACTTGCACTCTCAAGCGCCGAGCGGGCCAATATCTCGTCCGTGCGGAACGCAATGTGGGCCTCGTTACCTTGCATCCGAATGCTCACCTCGACCGGTTCAGTGCCGATGCCGTCAAGTTTCATTTCCGCATTCTGGACATCATTGCTAATCCAATAGGCGACCTTTTCGGCCACATACATATCAGTGGGAACGGGCAGTTCCACGGCGCCGGGCGCCTGCGCCCCGGCCGCGGTCGGCGCATAGGTCTGCGCCATGGCGCCACCGTCCGGAACGGTTGACCGAAAGACCGACCGCTCACGCGTCGACTCATCACGGCGTACTGGGGCCAGTGTGTTGGCCATCGCCAGCGCTGTGGCCATGGGCGTCGCCGGCTGATCCGTCGGTTTGGTTGCCAGGAAGGCCGATACGCGCGCATCCGGCTGCGCGGCAACATCAGCCGCTACCGCCAGCGCCGCATCGACCGAAGCCTGCCTCACGACAGCATCGCGCTGCAACCTGCCGGTCTTGGCCACGGACTCCTTGGCGGACTCACCATCCCAAGTGGCCAGATCCTGTGCGCGTTGCGGCATTTCGGCCGAGGCATGCGGCGGCCTGATTCCCGACCCCACACCCGCAGCGCCACCGGCCGCCTGGTCCGATTTTCCCGGCTCCATGCTGCTGGTCGGGGCTGCAGTCCACTGCAACGACTGCGCCAATAGCGCAGACGCTTGCGGCGGCATCTCGGGCACCACAGGCACAACCGTCGCAGCAGCGTCAATCGGTGTCGGCGAATTGGTGGCAGACGCATCGGGAGGAACATCCTGCAGCAGTTTTCCGATCACGTCTCCCAGTGCAACCGCTGTATCCAGGGCGCCGGCCCCATCGGCATCCGTCGGTAGACCGCGCAAACCGTCAGGGCCCCCTCTGAGCGCGGGCTTCAGGCCGCCGCCGTTGCCGTCAGCTGCGGCAACACTCGGCGCATAGGCTTGCAGCGCGGGATCCGTTGTCACGGGTGTCGCCGCAACGGCGAGCTCCGAGGTATCCAGGGAAGCCAAAATCGCCATGAACCCACCAGGCGCGCCTTGCCCGGAATTGCCCGTGGCGCCTGGCTTGCTTTTGGCATGGTGCGCATCTGCACCTGAAGTAGGTCGCGAGGTGTTTTGTGAAGATTTGGTTTCAATGGTCATGTTTTTCTCCACTCATTGGTAGTGCGCGGTTGCGGGTGTACTGCAGGGCGGCGAATTCATCGGTTTGCCGCTGCTCACGCCGCCTTTGCTGGCTTAGCATCGCGATCTGTCGGGATTTCAATATCTGGTTCAGACCCGAGAGCCGAATTTCGGCCTGCATCAGATTGGCCTTTGCCAGTTCCAGCTGGCGCGCCGTGTTCGCCAGTACGCCGGACTGGAGCTCAATGGCCTGCTGCAGCCTGTCCATGAACTGGTACTGGTGGCGCACCAGCTCCAGGGAAAGTCCTCGCGCGCCAGATCCCGTCCACCGGGCGTCGGTGTCTGCTGCGTACCCCTTCAGTTGCGCCATCTGGTCACGCGCAAAAGTCTGGCTGCGCTCAACCCGCGCCACGGCCTTGGCCAGTTCGTCCCGGCGGAGCGACGCATGTTCAATGGCCAACAGGACACTTTTCAGCGCGGACATGGTCAGCTAATCCCCAGGTTGAGGTTGGTCGCTGCATCCATCTCGTCGAGCACAGAATCGATGGATGCAGCCTCGTACATGTCTTGTTGCAGGAACTGGCTCATACCGTCGTGCAGGTTGATCGCCTCATCCAGTGCCGGATCGGACCCCTGCGCATAAGCGCCGATTTGAACCAAATCCCGCCCCCGTTCGTATTTCGAATAGATCGCGCGGAACCGCCTGGCCAACTCAAAATGATCCCGCGACACCACGTTGTGCATGACCCGCGAGGCCGACTGCTCCACGTCAATAGCAGGATAGTGTCCGGACTCTGCCAGCGTGCGCGACAGCACAATATGCCCGTCCAGAATGGCCCGGGCGGCATCGGCGATCGGGTCCTGCTGGTCGTCCCCTTCCGTCAACACGGTATAGAACGCCGTGATCGAACCCACGCCATTGAGCCCATTGCCGCTGCGCTCCACCAGCTGTGGCAGTTTCGCAAAGCACGAGGGCGGATAGCCCTTGGTCGCTGGCGGCTCGCCAATCGCCAGGGCGATCTCGCGCTGGGCCATGGCGTAGCGGGTCAGGGAATCCATCAGCAGCAACACATGTTTTCCCTTGTCCCTGAAGCTCTCGGCGATGGCCGTTGCATACGCCGCACCCTGCAGGCGCAGAAGCGGTGGTGCATCAGCCGGCGCGGCAACGACCACTGACCGCGCGCGCCCCTGCTCACCCAGAATGTCTTCAATGAATTCCTTCACCTCACGGCCCCGCTCGCCGATCAGGCCCACCACAATGACATCGGCCTCGGTATAGCGGGCCATCATGCCCAGCAACACACTCTTGCCGACACCAGACCCGGCAAACAAACCAATACGCTGGCCGCGTCCAACCGTCAGCAGCGCGTTAATAGCGCGCACACCAGTGTCCAGCGGACGCCGCACAGGCGCACGGTCCATCGCATTGATGGGCTTGCGGTCCAGCGGCTTGGAGATCACATCTGCGATCGGGCCCAGACGGTCCATGGGAAAACCTTGCGCATCCACCACGCGCCCCAGCAAACCATCACCCAGCGGCAGGCGCAGCATGCCGGCATCCGCGACGGCACCCGTCGGCTCGGGTTCCCCCAGGCGCGGTACGGGCACGTAGGCTGCCGCCGGTGCGACACCGGCGCCGCTGGACAGGCCATGCACATCCCCTGCCGGCATCAAAAAAGCGCGGTCTCCGGCAAATCCAACGACCTCCGCCAGCACCGGCGGGCGGGTCTTCATCGACACCACACACTGGGAACCCACCGGCACCTGGATACCCCGGGCCTCCAGCACGAGCCCGGTCAACCGGGTCAGCGTGCCACGCACCTCGAGCGTGCTGTCGTACGCCACACTGTGCCGGGCACGGTCCAGATAGGCCGACCATCTTTCGGTGGATACAGTCGGTTCAGTCGGCATCATGGGACACCTCCCAGGACGACTCCAGGCCAAGTCGCGCCACGGCCCGACTCCAGCGTTTTTCCATCGTGCCATCCACCACCGTTCCGGCGGCCTCCACCAGACAGCCGCCACGGCTCACCGATACGTCTGCCAGCAAGGTCAGCGCCAGCCCTGAAAATTCCTGGCGCAAGACATCCTCCAGCACATCCAGATCCAGCGGATTGAGCCGCACGACGGCCGCCTTGCAATCGGCCGCCAGCACACCCAGTGCTTCCCGGATCACGGGCTGTAAGGCGTTGGGATTGGTGGACAGTTCGTGGCGCAATACCTGGCGGGCCAGTTCGCACGCCAGTTCCAGCACCCCTTTGGCCATCACCTGCTGCGATTCGGCAATCTGGGCGTCGGCCGATACGAACAACTCCCCATAGTGGCGCGCCGCATCCTGACCCTGGGTCTGGATGTATTCCGCAATCAGTCGTTGCCCTTCCAGGGTCGCCTGTGCGTGGCCTTGCGCATAGCCTTCCGAGAAGCCCAACTGCCGGGACGCGTTGTCCCGCGCTTGCTCTTCGGCCTCTTCCCTGGCCTTGACCTTGGCTGCGAAGCGCACCGACGCCTGGTCCACCGCGCCAAATTCCCAGCCGACTGCGGAGCCGATGTCGTCACTGGCGATAAAACGGTTATGGACACGTGTCATCAAATCATGGCGTCGTCGCCACCTCCGCCGCCAATGACAATCTGCCCCTCGTCTGCCAGACGGCGCACCGTCTTGAGAACTTCCTTCTGCTGCGCTTCCACCTCGGACAGGCGCATGGGCCCACGGGACTCTAAGTCTTCGCGCAAGGTCGCAGCCGCACGGGTCGACATATTGGCGAGAATTTTTTCCTTCAATTCGGGCTGGGCACCCTTCAGTGCCACGATCAGCACATCGGAAGAGATCTCCTTCAGCACCATCTGGATGGCCTTGTCGTCGAGCTTCAACACATCGTCGAAGACGAACATCTTGTCCATGATCTTCTGGGCCAGATCCGCATCGTGGTTGCGGATGGACTCGATCACCGTGCCCTCAATGGCCGTGCCCATCAGGTTGATCATCTCCGCCGCGGTCTTGACCCCGCCCAGAGACGACTTGCGAATCTTGTCACCGCCGGCCAGCACCTTGAACAGCACCTCGTTCAGATCCTTGAGCGCGGTGGGCTGAATGCCCTCCATGGTGGCCACCCGCAGCATGACTTCATTGCGCTGGCGCTCGGTCAGGTTCTTCAGCACATCAGCGGCCTGGTCATAGTCGAGGTGCACCAGGATGGCGGCCACGATCTGTGGATGCTCGTTGCGCAGCAACTCGGCCACCGACAGCGGGTCCATCCACTTCAGGCTTTCGATGCCTGACACGTCCCCGCCCTGCAAGATCCGGTCGATCAGCAAGGCGGCCTTGTCGTCACCCAGGGCCAGCTTCAGGACCGAGCGCACATAGTCGCCCGAGTTGGAGACCAGCAGGCTCTGGGATGCAGCGACACCGGTAAATTTGCCCACCACTTCATCCACGCGCTCGCGCGTGATCTGCGTGGTCTTGGCAATCGCCTCGCCCAGCTTTTGTACTTCCTTGGGCGACAGGTGCTTGAACACCTCCGATGCTTCTGCCTCGCCCAGAGACATCATCAGAATTGCCGCGTCTTGGAGTCCGTCGTCTTGTGCCATGGTGCTATTTTGCGTCGGCCATCAGGCCGGCGCCTCGCCGTTCATCCACGTTTTGATGATGTTGGCCACCGCGGCAGGGTTGTCGCGGGTCAATTGCCGGGCATCGTCAAGCTGCTTCTCGTGGGCCGAAATCTGCGCCACGTCGTTGGCGGAACTGTGACCCGCCAGTTGGGGACGCTCAGGCATTTCTGACTCCAGGGCATCCAATTGGTTCATTCGAATGCTGGGAGCTGCAGTACTGGCAACGGGCGCCGTGCCCATGGCCTTGATCGCCGGACGGATGACGCCCATCAACACCAGGGCTCCGAACAACAACGTCCCCAGTGGCCAGGCAAAACTGCGGGCCAGGTCCACCACCTCGGGTTGCCGCCATAGCGGAACGTCGACAATCGCTACCTTTTCGGAAGCAAATGCGGCATTCACCAAATTGACGGAGTCGCCACGCTCCTTGCTGAAGCCAATCGTTTCACGCACCAGCGCGGTCATTTTCTCCATCTGCGCATCGGTCAACGGCGTACTGCTGGTCTTGCCCTTGTCGTTGGTGACGATGGTGTTGTTCAGTACAACCGCCGCGTTGATGCGCTTGATGACGCCCGACGCGCCCTTGACGACACGGATGGTCTTGTCCACCTCGTAGTTGATGATGGATTCGCGCTTGCCGCCACCGGCCAACGGTGCTTGACCTCCGGCGGCCAGGGTTTGTGCCGCGCCGTTGATGGGAGCCGATGCCGCGCCGGGTGGCTGGTTGGTGGTGGCGCCCGGTACACCCGATGGCGGGGTGGTGCCGGCCGCACCGGAACTCTCGACGACTTGCTGGCTGCGAACCGCACTCACCTCGGGCGCCTGGTTGGGTTTGTGCGATTCCGTCGTCGACTCGGTTTGCGAGAAATCCAGCTCGGCCGTGACCTGGGCCTTGACGTTTTGCACGCCCACAATGGGCTCCAGAATGTCCAGAATCCGGCGGCTGTACAGCTGCTCCACCTGGCGCACATACTGCAATTGCTCCGCGTCCACACCCAGTGCGCCACCCGATCCGTCCGAGGGGCTGGAGAGCAGTTTGCCGGTATCGTCGAGTACGCTGACCGCGGACGGGCTCATCTCCGGCACGCTGGAGGCCACCAGGTGAATGATGCCCGCCAGCTGGGTGCGGTCCAGGGTGCGCCCGCCATGCAGGCTCAGCAAGACTGAAGCCGACGGCTTTTGCTGCTCGCGAAAGAATCCGTTCTGGTTGGGCAGGGCCAAGTGCACCCGCGCATTCTGCACGGACGACAGCGCCTGGATGGAGCGGGTGAGCTCGCCCTCCAGGCCACGCTGGAAGGTCAGCCGCTCCTGAAACTGGGTCATGCCAAAGCGGTTGGATTCCATCATCTCGAAACCGTTGACCGAGCCCTTGGGCAAGCCCAGCGACGCCAGCTTGAGCCGTACATCGTGCACGCGGTCCGCGGGAACCAGAATCGCCCCGCCGCCTTCGGCATGTTTATAGGGCACGTTCAGGGTGCTGAGCTGCGCAATGACGGCGCCGCCATCCTTGTCGGCCAGATTCGAGTACAAAACCCGCCATTCGGCTTGGCGCCCCATGACCAGGCCAATGACGCCAATCGCCACGAACAGCACCACGCCCAGTGCCAGTCGCATGCGCTGCCCCTGATCCAGACCGGCCAGGCGCTGGGCAAGTGTCGGGTTAACGGGTAGGGTGGCAACTGCTGGCATTTTGGCTTCCGATGATTTGCTACGCAAATGGGGCGTGTCTCGCCGTATGGATGGGATTGATTATTCGACCCACCTCCAAAAACATTAGGGTAATAAGCACCGCCTTTGCCTGCCAATTCAAAATAATGGCACCGGCAAGGGGGTAATAGGATTGCGGCAACCCAATCAACCAGGGAGATCCACCATGGATTTCAAGCTCAGCCCCGTAACCATGCCGACGACGGTCCGCCCCGGCGCCGGCGTGCGCCCTGCCGCGTCGGCCGGGGCCCAAGGGGTGGGCGGTGGCTTTGCCGGAGCACTCAAAGGCGCGCTGAACTCCGTCAGCGCCGCGCAGAACGAAGCCACCCGCCTGCAGCAGGAAGTGCAGATGGAAAACCCCAAGGTCAGCCTGGAAGAGACCATGGTGGCCATCCAGAAAGCGCAAATCGGATTCCAGGCCTCGCTGCACGTGCGCAACCGCATGGTTCAGGCTTACACTGACATCATGAATATGCAGGTGTAGGGCTGGCGAAACGGTTAGTGACAAAATAGCGCTCCAGCCCTCGTAGGAACTGCATATAACGCTATCGAAATAGTAGCATCATCCCTGACATGAAGGCGGATCAGCAATGAAGGCAGTGATATTGGCCGGTGGCCTGGGAACCCGGATTTCCGAGGAGACCGACACCAAGCCCAAGCCCATGGTCGAAATCGGCGGCAAGCCCATCCTGTGGCACATCATGAAGATCTACTCCGCCCACGGCGTCAACGATTTCGTCATCTGTTGCGGCTACAAGGGTTACCAGATCAAGGAGTACTTCGCCAACTACTTTCTCTATATGTCGGACGTCACCTTCGACATGAGCAAGAACACCATGGACGTGCACCAGCGCAGCGCCGAACCCTGGCGCGTGACGCTGGTGGACACCGGCGAGGCCACGATGACCGGCGGACGCCTCAAGCGCGTGGCCGAACATATCAAAGACGAAGAAGCCTTCTGCCTGACCTATGGCGACGGCGTCAGCAACGTCAACATCACCGAGCTGATTTCCTTCCACAAGGCACAGAAGGTCAAGGCCACGCTGACCGCCACGCTGCCGCCGGGCCGCTTTGGCGCGCTGCAGTTTGACGGCCACAAGGTCAGCCAGTTCATGGAAAAGCCCAAGGGCGACGGCGCGATGATCAATGGCGGCTTCTTTGTGTTGTCCCCCGATGTCTTGCAGTACCTGGACGGCGACGAGACTATCTGGGAGCGCGCACCGCTGGAAACCCTGGCCAGCGAAGGCCAACTGGCGGCCTTCCAGCACACCGGCTTTTGGCAACCTATGGACACGCTGCGCGACAAGGTGTTGCTGGAAGAGCTATGGGCCAGCGGCAAGGCGCCGTGGAAGGTCTGGGCATGACGCCAGCCTTCTGGTCCGGCAAGCGCGTTTTCCTGACCGGGCACACCGGCTTCAAGGGCAGCTGGCTGGCCCTGTGGTTGCAGCAGCTCGGCGCCCACGTGACCGGCTTTGCACTGGCCGCGCCCACGCAACCCAGCCTGTTTGACGTGGCCCAAGTGGGCACCGGCATGCAGTCGTTGCACGGCGATGTGCGCGACCTGAGCGCGCTGCTGCGCGCCATGCAGGCCGCGCAGCCCGAGATCGTGATCCACCTGGCGGCCCAATCGCTGGTGCGCCTGTCCTACGACACCCCGGTCGAAACCTATGCCACCAACGTCATGGGCACGGTCCACCTGCTCGAAGCCGTGCGCCAGACGCCGGGCGTCAAGGCGGTCGTCAATGTCACCACGGACAAATGCTACGAAAACAAGGAATGGGTCTGGGGCTATCGCGAGAACGAACCCATGGGCGGCTTCGATCCGTACAGCAACAGCAAGGGCTGCTCCGAGTTGGTCAGCGCGGCCTACCGCTCCTCCTTCTTCAACCCCACGCACCATGCCCAGCACGGTGTGGCACTGGCCACGGCCCGCGCCGGCAACGTCATTGGTGGTGGCGACTGGGCCAAAGACCGGCTGATTCCCGACATCCTGGCGGCCTTTGAGGCCGGCAAGCAGGTGCCCATCCGCAACCCGCACGCCACCCGCCCCTGGCAGCATGTGCTGGAGCCGTTGCGCGGTTACCTGACGCTGGCTGAACACCTTTACACCGACGGTCCGGCGTTCGCCGAGGGCTGGAACTTTGGCCCGCACGGCGACGACGCCAAGCCGGTGGAGTGGATCGTCAGGCAACTGGCCCAGCGCTGGGGCCAGGGCGCCAGCTGGCAGGTGGACGCCGGTGAGCACCCGCACGAGGCCAACTACCTCAAACTCGATATCTCCAAGGCCGGCCAACGCCTGCACTGGCAACCCGCGCTGCGCCTGGACGGCGCGCTGGGTTTGATCGTGGACTGGGCCCGCGCACGGCAAGCCGGCGCCGACATGCATGCCGTGACACTGGCGCAAATTGCCGCCTACCAGGCGCTAGCATTGGCGTCCAGCCCAGACTGATTTCCGACAGAACACCCTATGCAAAACGCCAAGACCCAGGCCCTGCGCGCGCAGATCGCCCAGCTCGTTGAAGAATACGCCGCCATTGCTCTGGCGCCCGACCTGTTCCTGCCCGGCGCCTCCGTGGTGCCGCCCTCCGGCAAGCTGCTGGACGCATCCGAACTGAAGAACATGGTCGACGCCTCACTGGACGGCTGGCTGACCACCGGGCGCTTCAACACCGAGTTTGAGAAAAAGCTGGCAGCCTTCATCGGCGTCAAGCACCTGATCACCGTGAACTCCGGTTCGTCCGCCAACCTGGTGGCCTTCAGCACACTGACTTCGCCCAAGTTGGGCGCGCGCGCGATCCAGAAGGGGGATGAAGTGATCGGCGTCGCGGCGGGCTTTCCTACCACCGTCAACCCGATTCTGCAGTTTGGCGCCGTGCCGGTGTTCGTGGACGTGGACCGCCTGACGCACAACATTGATGCCAGCAAGATCGAAGCCGCCATTGGCCCGAAGACCAGGGCCATCATGCTGGCGCACTCGCTGGGCAACCCTTTCAATCTCGATGTCGTCACGGCCCTGTGCAAGAAGCACAAACTGTGGCTTGTAGAAGACTGCTGCGATGCGTTGGGGACCACCTACCGCGGCCAGATGGTCGGAACTTTTGGCGATATCGCCACCCTGAGTTTTTACCCGGCTCACCACATCACGATGGGAGAAGGCGGCGCGGTCTTCACCAACCACGACGAACTCAAAACCATTGCCGAGAGTTTCCGCGACTGGGGGCGCGACTGCTACTGCCCACCCGGCAAGGACAACACCTGTGGCAAGCGCTTTGGCTGGAAGCTGGGTGACCTGCCCGAAGGTTACGATCACAAGTACACCTACAGCCACTTGGGCTACAACCTCAAGATCACCGACATGCAGGCCGCCTG
>JAUSNJ010000099.1 GCA_030645355.1 Rhodoferax sp.
GAATACCAGGGCATGGTGACCTACGCGCTGACCACGATGGAAGAAATGAACATCCTCAGCGTTGCTGCCGACGACTACATCCGCCGCATGGTGGCGCTGGTATCCGGGCAGGCGCAAGAGCTGCAACTGGCGATTCAACGCTTGGCCCAGAACCCGCGTGTGGCCACCGACCACGCGCATGAAGTGGGGAAAAAAGAGCGACAGGTGGAGCGTTTGTATCGCACCGCGATCAAGGACCTGTTCGCACCCCCGCTGGAGCTGCAGGAGCTGCCAGCGCTGTTTTATCGGCGCGAGGTATATCGACACATATCGAATATGTCGCATCGCGCGGACGCTGCAGCGAACGTGTTTGGCATGGTGGTGATGAAACTCTCGTAACCGCCAGACTCTCGTGGACCCCATCCGTCAAGCCGCGCTTGCTGGCGCCTTCTATTCTGGCAAGCACAAATAGTGCTGCGCCAGCGCTGTAAAAGCCGCGACGTCCGGGTCCAGCCCCGTTTCCTGAAAGAGGATTTCGCCAACCTGTGCAGCCAAAGAACTTGACAGGCGGGCATCCAGAAACAGTAATCGGGAGCGGCGCGCTAAAACATCCTCGACATGAATAGCGTATTCATAGCGGGCAGCAAAACGAACCATGGCTTCAGTCAACCCTTCACAAAGCGCCATCTGTGCGCCCGGCAGACTCATCACCAGCGACTGTTCGTTGCCATACGAGTGCAAGCCAGGCGGTTGACTAATGGAGTGTGTTTCTGCGCCCGGTTGATCTGCACCAATCAATTTCAAATGAACGGTCACGCCAGCGGTTCTTTTTTCGATTAACGACTTCTCGGCACATTGGCTCAAGACATCCTCCGCCATGGCGCGGTAGGTCGTCCACTTGCCACCCGTCACCGTCACCAGTCCGTTGCGGCTGACCAGCACCGTATGCTCGCGGCTCAAGCCCTTGGTGTTGTCGCCGTCGTCGTCTTGCGGTTTGACCAGCGGGCGCAATCCGACCCAGACGCTCTTGACATCTGCGCGTGTCAGCGCCCGGCGCAGGTAGCGCGCCGACTCCGTCAGGATGAAATCGACCTCTTCCTTGAACGGCAGCGGTTCCCGCGCGAGGTCGTGACGTGGCGTGTCGGTGGTACCGAGAATGACCTTGCCTAGCCACGGTACTGCAAACAAGACCCGACCGTCGGCGGTTTTAGGTACCATCAAAGCAGTTTCACCACCCAAAAATTCGCGATCCACCACGATATGGACACCCTGACTGGGCGCCACCATGGGCTTTGTCGGGGGTCTGCCATCAGCACTGTTGGCCGCGCCGTCTTTCTGCCGCAGTTCATCGACCCAAACCCCGGCGGCGTTGACGACGCAGCGGGACTGGACGCGGTATTGCTGGCCGGTGAGCGTGTCCTCGCACATTAGGCCCGCGACTTTGCCACCTTCGTAAAACAAATCTGTAGCGCGGCAATAGTTCACCAGCAGAGCGCCGTGGACCGCCGCCGTGCGCGCCAGTGCCAGCGCCAGGCGCGCATCGTTGAACTGGCCGTCCCAATACTTGACGCCGCCTTTGAGACCCTTCGCTTGCGCCGCAGGCAATAGCGCCAGCGTTTCCGCGCGGTTCAAGAATTCGGTATGCCCCAAGCCAGCCTTACCCGCCAGTGCGTCGTACATCGTGAGCCCGATGCCATAAAAAGGAATCTCCCACCATTTGTAGGACGGCATGACAAACGCGAGCGGCTGCGCCAGATAAGGCGCATTGGCCAGCAGGGTAGCGCGTTCACGTAAGGCCTCGCGTACCAGTGAAATATTGCCCTGCGCCAGATAGCGCACGCCGCCGTGGACCAGTTTGGTGGCCCGTGATGAGGTGCCTTTGGCAAAATCATGCGACTCCAGCAACACCACACTAAAGCCGCGCGCGGCGGCATCCAGCGCCACACCAAGGCCGGTCGCCCCGCCGCCGACAACGGCAATGTCATATTGACACGACTCGGCCAAACGGGCGATCAATTCGCCGCGGTGGGTTTTTAGGGGCTGCGTGGGCGTGGCCATGAATCAGAAGTCGCGGTTGTTGTTACAAAAAAAGGCCGTGTGGCATATCTGCTCACACGGCCACCCTTTAGAGCATTGGAAATATCAATGCAGCGACTAGCGAACCTTGCCGTTTTTCCACGCGCTGAGCAGCGTGTCATAGGCAATGGTTTCACCCTTGGGCTTTTCATTGGCCAGCTTCTTCCAGGGGGCGCCCTTGTCGCTCAGGTATTTGTTGGGGTCACCCTTGGGATTGAGCTTGGGTGCGCAGTGCGCCATACCCGCCCGCTCCAGACGACTCATCACCTGGTCCATTTCCTCGGCCAGGTTGTCCATCGCCGCTTGCGGCGTTTTCTCGCCGGTCACCGCCACCGCCACATTCTTCCACCACAGTTGCGCCAGCTTCGGGTAGTCCGGCACGTTGGTGCCGGTCGGCGTCCATGCCACGCGCGCCGGGCTGCGGTAGAACTCCACCAGACCGCCGAGCTTGGGCGCCATGTCGGTCATGGCTTTGCTCTGAATGTCTGATTCGCGAATCGGTGTCAGACCCACGATGGTCTTCTTCAGCGACACCGTCTTGGCAGTCACAAATTGCGCATAGAGCCAGGCGGCTGCCGTCTTGTTGGCGTCGTGGTCCTTGAAGAAGGTCCAGGAGCCGACGTCCTGGTAGCCGTTTTGCATGCCCTGTTTCCAGTACGGTCCGTTCGGGCCGGGGGCCATGCGCCACTTCGGCGTGCCGTCGGCATTGACCACTGGCAAACCGGGTTTGATCATGTCAGCGGTAAAGGCGGTGTACCAGAAGATTTGTTGGGCAATCTGGCCCTGTGCGGGCACCGGACCTGACTCACCAAAGGTCATGCCGCTGGCTTCCTTGGGCGCGTATTTCTTCATCCAGTCCACGTACTTGGTCAGTGCATAGACGGCAGCGGGCGAGTTGGTGGCCCCGCCACGTGACACGGAGGCGCCGACCGGCGTGCACTTGTCGGCACCGACGCGGATACCCCACTCATCCACCGGCATGCCGTTCGGAATGCCAACGTCAGCCGTGCCCGCCATCGACAGCCATGCATCGGTAAAACGCCATCCCAGTGAGGGGTCTTTTTTGCCGTAATCCATGTGGCCATAAATCGGCTTGCCGTCAATGGTTTTGACGTCTTCGCTGAAGAAGGCGGCGATGTCTTCGTAGGCGCTCCAGTTCAGCGGCACGCCCAGGTCGTAGCCATATTTGGCCTTGAACTTGGCCTTCAGGTCGGCGCGCGCAAACAGGTCAGCGCGAAACCAGTACAGGTTGGCAAATTGCTGGTCCGGCAACTGGTACAGTTTTTTGTCCGGTGCCGTTGTGAAGCTCGTACCAATGAAGTCTTTCAGGTCCAGGCCCGGGTTGGTGTAGTCCTTGCCCGCACCGGTCATGTAATCGGTCAGATTCATGATCTTGCCGTAGCGGTAGTGGGTACCGATCAGGTCAGAGTCGCTGATCCAGCCGTCGTAGATCGACTTGCCCGACTGCATGCTGGTCTGCAGCTTCTCGACCACGTCGCCTTCCTGGATCAGGTCGTGCTTGACGGTGATGCCGGTGATCTCGCTGAAGGCCTTGGCCAGCGTCTTGCTCTCGTACTCGTGCGTGGTGATGGTCTCCGACACCACCGAGATGCTCTTCACGCCCTTGGCCTGCAGCTTCTTGGCGGCCTCGATGAACCACTTCATCTCGGCCATCTGCGCGTCCTTGCTCAGCGTGCTGGGCTGGAACTCGGCGTCGATCCACTTCTTGGCCTCGGCCTCGCCGGCCCAGGCAGCCTGGCCCAGGGCCAGCGCCGCCACCGCGAATCCGACGGCATGCATGCGGAATTTCATTGAAGTCTCCTCACAAATGCTTCCCCCTTGGAACCCCGGGCAGGCCTGCTGGGAAGCAAACGCCGGCTGCCGTCTAAAACCATGGTGGACTGGCGTGGCTCAGCCCTTGCGCATCACCAGCACCAGCCAGGCCATCGAGACGCCGAAGCTGATCCAGATCGACGGTTCCTGCGACAGGCCGAACCACTCGATCATGCGTTCGCTGACCGCGACGAAGGCGAGGTTGATGTAGGCCGCGACCAGCAGGCCGATGAACAGCCGGTCGCCGCGCGTGGTGGCGATCGGCAGGAAGCCGCGCCGCTCGATGGTGGGCGATTTCAGCTCCCACACCGTCATGACGAACAGCATCAGCACGATGCAGGTGAAGAACACTGCCACCGGCAGCGTCCAGGCCATCC
>JAUSNJ010000106.1 GCA_030645355.1 Rhodoferax sp.
TGATGCTGTTCTTGTGGTTCTTGGGGATGACGCGGTTGTAGTCGGGGAACTTGCCCTCGACCAGCTTGGTCACGAACTCCATGCCGTCGAACACGAACTTGGCCTGGTTGTTGGCAAACTGCATCTCGATGGCGCCTTCGGCGTCTGACAACAGGCGCTGCAACTCGACGACAGTCTTGCGGGGCAGGATTACTTCCTGTTTCGGCACTTCGACGTCCAGCGTGGCGGACGCAAAGGCCAGGCGGTGGCCGTCGGTGGCGACCAGGCTGAGCTGTTTGCCCTCGGCGACAAACAGGATGCCGTTGAGGTAGTAACGGATATCGTGTACCGCCATGGCAAACGACACCTGGCTCAGCAGGCTCTTCAGTGTTTTTTGCGGCACGCTGAACACCGGGCCAAAGTTGGCCGATTCCTGCACCAGCGGGAAATCTTCGGCGGCCATGGTCTGCAGTGTGAACTTGCTTTTTCCACCCTTCAGGATGATCTTGCTTTGGCTGGATTCGAGCGACACGGTCTGGTCCGAGGGCATAGTGCGCAAAATGTCAATCAGCTTGCGCGCACCAATGGTGGTGGTGAAGTTGCCGGTGTCGCCACCCAGTTCGGCCGTGGTGCGGATCTGGATTTCCAGATCGCTGGTGGTGACCTGCAGCGAGGTGCCGGTTTTGCGAATCAGCACGTTGGCAAGAATGGGCAAGGTGTGGCGACGCTCCACAATACCGGCCACGGACTGCAGTACCGAGAGGACTTTGTCCTGCGTTGCCTTCAATACGATCATGTCAACCTCTTTTTAAATGTCAGTTTTGGCACCTGTCTTCAGATAGTGCCCATTTTTTCTAAAATCCCGCCATTTTCCCAGTTTTAGCAGCCACTTTTGGCGCTGGCGCTTTTTATTCCTGATTAGCCTTTGAGCGTTTGCTCCAGCACGTGTAACTGCTGGTTCAGTTCTGTCATTTGCTGGCGCTCGCCGCCAATTTTGCGCACGGCATGCAGCACCGTGGTGTGGTCACGTCCGCCAAACAATTCTCCAATTTCCGGAAGACTCTTTTGTGTCAGCTCCTTGGCCAGGTACATGGCGATCTGGCGCGGGCGGGCGATGCTGGCCGGGCGCTTTTTGGAGTACATGTCGGCGACCTTAATCTTGTAGTAGTCGGCCACCGTCTTCTGGATGTTTTCCACCGAGATCTGCCGGTTTTGGATCGACAGCAGGTCGCGCAGGGCTTCCCGGGCCAGCTGGATGGAGATTTCCTTCTGGTTGAACCGCGAATAGGCCAGGATTTTGCGCAGGGCGCCTTCGAGCTCGCGCACGTTGGAGCGCACGTTCTTGGCAACAAAGAAGGCCACCTCTTCGGGCATTTCCGAACCCTCGACCCGGGCTTTGTTGATTAGAATCGCGACCCGCATTTCGAGTTCAGGCGGCTCGATGGCCACCGTCAGACCGGAGTCGAAGCGTGAAACCAGGCGCTCGTGGATGTCGGTCAGGCCCTTGGGGTAGGTGTCGCTGGTCATCACAATATGTGACTTTTTGGCCAGCAAGGCCTCAAAGGCGTTGAAAAACTCCTCCTGGGTGCGGTCCTTATTGGCAAAGAACTGCACATCGTCTATCAGCAATAAATCCAGGGAGTGATAACGCTCCTTGAATTCATCAAAAGTCTTGCGTTGGTAGGCCTTAACCACATCCGAGACAAACTGCTCCGCATGGATGTAGAGAACTTTGGATCCGGGCTTGTCGGCCAACAGCCGGTTGCCCACCGCATGCATCAGGTGGGTCTTGCCCAAACCGACACCGCCATAGATGAACAAAGGGTTGTACAGATGCCCTGGAATGGTGGCCACGTGCATGGCGGCGGCACGGGCCATGCGGTTTGCCGTACCTTCCACCAGACTGTCAAAAGTCAGCATGCTGTTGATGCGATTCTTGGGCAGACCGGACGGTGTGGCTTCACCGGCCGCAACGCTCTCCTCGGCCGAAACCATCTCCGCTGTCTGTGGAGCAGAGATAACTCTGGCAATGGTTTCTCGTGGAGTGATCGCTAACTCAACAAGAACTGGCTGGCCATACATTTTCTCCAACATGGCAGAAATTCGGCCACTGTATTGGGCCCGGACCCAGTCGAGCTTGAAGCGGTTGGCGACAAAGATGGTGACCTTGGAGAAGTCTTCCAGGACCTGGGCGCTCAGGGGTTTGATCCAGGTGTTGAATTGCTGTTCAGGCAGTTCTTGGGCGAGCTGGTCGACACAGCTTTGCCACAGGCTTTGGCCGATGTCCAGACCGGGTGACAGGGCGTGGTTGGATGGAAGTCCCTCTGGCATTATTCTTTTCAGCTTCTGTGGATAGTTATGGATTGCTGCGCGCTGGATTGTAATTTATCAAACCCTTATCCACAATTTTGTTTGCGGCACGGAACTTACAGCATTACGCGGTGTGTTGGATGTAAGGTGTTGCCCCTGTTCAGAAAATTTGCGATAATCGATGGTTCCCCTGATTGTGTTCGGGGCGATTAGACCGAGATCTTCCTTTGTTCACGTCTGTTTGAACAGGAGGGGATCAGAACTGAGCCTGTTAGGAATTCCAAATGAAACGCACTTACCAACCCTCCAAAATCCGTCGCGCCCGTACCCATGGTTTTCTGGTTCGCATGAAAACCCGTGGCGGCCGTGCCGTGATCAACGCACGCCGCGCCAAAGGCCGCAAGCGCCTGGCAGTCTAGTTTTTGCTGGCCGCGGGCATATCGAGCACTTCCGTGCAACGATTGAAGACGCGGCCCCAATTTCAGGCAGTTTTGGCCGGCTCTACGCTCGCCCGAACCGCGCACTTTGCGCTGCATTGCTGCGCGTTGGAAGCGACTGCGTTGGCGACCCAGAACCCTGGGGCACCTTCCCTGTTTCCGGTTCCTGGGGTGTGGCTGGGCGCCATGGTGCCCAAACGCTGGGCCAAGCGTGCCGTGACGCGCAACGCGATCAAACGCCAGATTTACACCGTGAGTGCTGATTTCGAACCTCGACTGTCAACGCGAGCGCACGTGGTGCGCCTGCGCGCTTCGTTCGACCGAGCCCAGTTTGTCAGCGCCACATCGGATGTGCTCAAAGCCGCGGTGCGGGCCGAACTCCAGCAGTTGTTTTCGCGGGTCGCGCCGTCAATTGCCGCATGATGCAATCCCTGCTCATGGGCCTTGTCAAAGCCTATCGCCTGTTTCTGAGCCCCTGGTTGGGTTCGGCTTGCCGCTTTGAGCCCACCTGCTCGGTGTATGCCTTGCAGGCTTTGCCGGCCCACGGCGCTGCGGTTGGCAGTTACCTGACGGTATCGCGCATAGGGCGCTGCCACCCCTGGTGCGCGGGCGGCTCCGACCCGGTTCCCACTGAACCTCCCCGGCTGTTTACCCGGCTGATCTCTTCTCCCACTGAAAAGAAACCCTCATGAACGATATTCGCCGCACCATCTTGTGGGCAGTTTTTGGCATTTCCATGGTGATGCTGTGGGACCAATGGCAGATATACAACGGCAAGAAGGCGACTTTTTTCCCCGGTCCTGCCCAGCAGACCGCACCGGTCGCGGCCGGCGCGCCGGGCGTTGTGCCCGGCGCCAATACGGCGGGTGTGCCTAGCGTTGCGGGCTCGGCCCCCAATGGTGCGGTGGTGCCGGCAGGCCCAGCCGCATTGGCGGCCCCTGTTGCCGCAGCAGCGCCCAAGGAGCGGATCGAGGTCACTACCGACGTACTCAAGCTGACCTTCGAGACCGAAGGCGGATCGCTGGTGCGCACCGAATTCCTGAAGCATACGGACATGGCGGACAAGAGCAGGAACTTTGTTCTGCTGGACGACAGCAAGGATAGGGTCTACATGGCCCAGACTGGTGTGATCGGTGGCAGTGCAACCGGTAGCTTCCCGACACACAAGACGCCCATGGTGTTCAATGGTTCGCGCGCTCTCAAGGATGGCGACAACGAGCTGGTAGTCAAATTCACTTCTGCGGACGTGGGCGGTATCAAGCTGGTCAAAACGTACACCTTGCGCCGTGGTGCGTACGATATGGCGGTCAAACACGAACTGACCAATGTGTCGATGGCACCATTGGCGCCGCAGTTGTACTTGCAGCTGGTGCGTGACGGTAACAAACCCGCGGGGGAATCGTCGTTTTACTCCACGTTCACAGGCCCAGCGGTATACACCACGGCCAAGAAGTACCAAAAGGTAGAGTTTGACGAGATCAAGAAAAAGAAGGCCGACTACGAAAAGCAGGCAACGGATGGTTATGTAGGCATGGTGCAGCATTACTTCGCCAGCGCCTGGATGCTGCCAGAGGGTATTTCGCGAACGATTTCTGTCGATGGAGTGGACATTGGTTCGTCAGTTGCCGATTGCTGCTACCGCGCAACCATGATCACGGCCCCGGAGACGATTGCCCCAGATACCACCAAGGTGATCGACGCCAAATTCTTTGCTGGCCCGCAAGTGGAGACCGAGCTTGAAAAACTGGCGCCGGGTTTGGAGCTGGTCAAGGACTACGGTTGGTTGACGATTCTTGCCAAGCCGCTGTACTGGCTGCTGGACAAACTGCATGGCTTCATCCAGAACTGGGGCTGGTCCATCGTGGCCCTGGTCGTGTTGCTCAAGATTGCGTTCTACTGGCTCAACGCCAAGGCCTACGCCAGCATGGCCAAGATGAAAGCGGTCAACCCCAAGATCACCGAGATGCGTGAGCGCCTGAAAGACAATCCGCAGCAGATGCAGCAGGAGATGATGCGCATCTACCGCGAGGAAAAGGTCAACCCGATGGGTGGCTGCTTCCCCATCATGATCCAGATCCCGGTATTCATTGCGCTCTACTGGGTGCTGCTGTCGAGCGTGGAAATGCGCAATGTGCCGTGGATTCTGTGGATCAAGGACTTGTCGTCCCCCGACCCCTTCTTTATCCTTCCCCTGGTCATGACGTTGACGACCTTGTTGCAAACGGCGCTGAACCCCACACCGCCGGATCCGATGCAAGCCAAGATGATGTGGTTCATGCCATTGATCTTCAGCGTGATGTTCTTCTTCTTCCCGGCTGGCCTGGTGTTGTACTGGATTACCAACAACATTCTGTCCATCGCCCAGCAGTGGATCATCAACACCCGCATGGGCGTGCCGCCGCAGTTCAATTTGCCTAAATTTAAATAACCCCCCGAGGCGCTACGCGCCTCCCCCCTTTGAAAGGGGGGCGATACCAGTGGCCCGGCAGAGCCGGTTCCACGGTATCCCTGGCAATACAACCCCTTTTCTCCGTCTCCTATGCTCGCTCGGCACCAGGACCCAATCATCGCCATTGCTACGGCCCCGGGGCGTGGCGCGGTGGGGATTGTGCGGGTCAGTGGCAAGGAACTGGGCCCATGGGTGGAGTACCTGTTGGGGCGCACGCTGCGGCCACGCGAGGCGACCTATCTGCCGTTCCATGACGCGCAGGGTTCTCCCATAGACCAGGGCTTGGCGTTATTTTTCCCGGGACCGCATTCGTTCACCGGCGAGGACGTACTGGAACTGCAGGCCCACGGCGGGCCGGTGGTCCTGCAGTTGCTGTTGGCGCGTTGCCTGGAGGCTGCCGCGCAGGTGAATCCGGTGTCCGGGCTGCCGTTGCTGGGCGGCATGCGCATTGCGCAGCCAGGTGAATTCTCTGAGCGCGCCTTTCTGAACGACAAGATCGACTTGGCCCAGGCCGAGGCGATATCTGATTTGATCGACGCCAGTACCGAGGCGGCGGCGCGCAGTGCGACCCAATCCCTGTCCGGCGTTTTTTCCCGCGAAATCCATGCGCTGCGCGACGCGCTGATCCATTTGCGCATGCTGGTGGAGGCGACACTGGACTTCCCGGAAGAAGAAATCGACTTCCTGGAGAAATCCGATGCGCGGGGCCAGCTGGACCGCTTGCAGCGGGGCCTGCAAACGGTGCTGCAAAAGGCGTCGCAGGGCGCACTGTTGCGCGAGGGCATAACTGTGGTGATCGCCGGTCAGCCCAACGCCGGCAAGTCATCCCTGTTGAACGCACTGGCGGGCGCAGAGCTGGCCATCGTCACACCCATTGCCGGCACCACCCGCGACAAGGTGCAGCAGACCATCCAGATCGAAGGCGTGCCCATTCACATCGTCGATACGGCGGGCCTGCGACCCAGCGACGACACGGTAGAGCAAATGGGTATCGCGCGGGCCTGGGAGGCCATTGAAGGTGCCGATGCGGTTTTGTTCCTGCACGACCTGGTGCGTGCAAATGCTATCGATTACATAGCGGCAGATGCAATTATCACGAGGGCTATCGCCCAGAAACTCTCAAGTAGTGTGCCGGTTATTGACGTCTGGAACAAGGTTGATGCAGTGTCGGCCCCGGCGCCCACCACCGGCATCGTGCTGTCCGCTAAAACAGGCGCGGGACTTGACGTGCTGCGCCGCAGCTTGCTGGAGGCCGCCGGTTGGCAGGCCGCCAGTGGCGGCGGCGTCTTCATTGCCCGGGAACGCCACGTGCAGGCCCTGCGCCGTGTGGAGGGCCACCTTACGGGCGCTGCGCAACACCTGGCCGTGCACGACCAGGCGTTGGACCTGTTGGCCGAGGAGTTGCGTTTGGGGCAAAACGCGTTGGCCGAGATCACCGGTGAATTCACATCGGACGACCTGCTGGGTGTGATTTTTTCGAAATTTTGCATTGGTAAGTAGCTGGCATACACTCTTTTGGTCGTCGAATCTGAAAGCCATAAGAATGTCCCTCCTTAACTGGTTTACCAAGAGACCGCCCAACCGCCAGTCGGTGCCTGCTGAAAGCTCGGGCTTGGGCCATATTGATGCGACCGTGCCATTCAGTGCTTCCGGCAAGCCCCGTGGGCGTTCTGCGTCCACCCCGCCCGGCAGTGCCGCCAATCGCAAAAACGAGCGCCTCGAACGCCGGGAGTTGCTGTATTCGGTGGTGCGCGAGGCCATGATCAAGGCCGGGGTGTTGTCATCCACCTACAAGTTCAAGGTCTTGTCACTGGATTCCCGCGGACGCCAGTACCTGATCATGATGGACCTGGCGCGCCAGTACGCGGGCGAGACGGCCCGCCTGGCGGAGATCGAAGGCTTGATCGCCCAGCACGCCAAGACCCGGCACGACATTCTGGTCACCGCCGTGTACTGGCGAATCAATGAGCACGTGACCGCCGGGTTGTCACGCGTCAGTGCGGTCGCTCCGGTTGTGACCCCGGTGGCCGCGCCGGTGATCCCCCCCGCAACTGCGGCAGCCGCGGCAACACCCAAGCGCGGCTACGAACCCTTGCATCCGGAAGAAGTGGCGGCATTCAAGCAGGCGCTGGCATCGGTAGCGACAACCCAGCCCTTGTCCGCGCCGGGCGAAATTGTCCGGTCCGGGCGTCGCAATCCCGAACCGCCACCGGCCTTTGTCGACACGGAGCTGGACGACCGTCCGTCTCCGCTCAGTGGTACCCAATACGGAGACCTGTGACGCGCGGCACGCCGATCGAATCTGGTGTTGGGGTTGTCAGGGCTTCAGTGCCCGCTGAAATCGACCAGGGTGAAAAGCGGCAGGCCCGATTCGCGCAGCTTGTCGGAGCCGCCCAGTTCGGGCAAATCCACAATCGCCGCCCCCTCCATCACGTGGGCGCCCAAACGCTCCAGTAATTTCCGTCCGGCCATCATGGTGCCGCCGGTGGCAATCAGGTCGTCGATCAGCAGGACCCGGTCACCCGCCTTGACGGCATCGGTGTGCAATTCCACGGTGGCGCTGCCGTACTCGAGTTCATAGGTTTCTTCGACGGTCGTGAAAGGCAGCTTG
>JAUSNJ010000108.1 GCA_030645355.1 Rhodoferax sp.
AGCGTGACCTGTCGTTGGCCTATTCGCCGGGCGTGGCCTACCCCTGTCTGGACATCCAGGCCGACCCGTCGCTGGCGGTGGAGTACACCTCGCGCGGCAATCTGGTGGGCGTCATCACCAATGGCACAGCGGTGCTGGGCCTGGGCAATATCGGCCCGTTGGCCGGCAAGCCGGTGATGGAGGGCAAGGGCTGCCTGTTCAAGAAGTTCGCCGGCATCGACGTGTTCGACATTGAACTGGCCGAGAACGACCCCGACAAGCTGGTCGAGATCATCGCCGCCATGGAGCCCACGCTGGGCGGCATCAACCTGGAAGACATCAAGGCGCCCGAGTGCTTCTACATCGAAAAGAAGCTCAGCGAGCGCATGGGCATTCCGGTCTTCCATGACGACCAGCACGGCACGGCCATCATCTCGTCGGCGGCCCTGATCAACGGCCTGGAGCTGGTGGGCAAGCGCATCGAGGATGTGAAGATTGCCGTGTCCGGCGCGGGCGCTGCGGCGCTGGCCTGTCTGGGCGTGATGGTGGGCCTGGGCGTGCGCGTGGAAAACGTCTTTGCCTGCGATTCCAAGGGCGTGATTTATGAGGGCCGCCCCGGTGGCTATGACGAATCCAAGGCGCGTTTTGCGCAGAACACGACAGCCCGTACGCTGGCCGATGTGGTCAAGGACGCGGATGTGTTCCTGGGCTGCTCAACGGCCGGTGTATTGACACAGGACATGGTAAAGACCATGGCACGCCAGCCCATCATCCTGGCACTGGCCAACCCCGAGCCCGAGATCCGCCCCGAGCTGGCCAAGGCCGTGCGCCCGGACTGCATCATTGCCACCGGCCGCTCGGACTACCCCAACCAGGTCAACAACGTGCTGTGCTTTCCGTACATCTTCCGTGGCGCGCTCGATTGTGGCGCCACCAAGATCACCGAGGCCATGAAGCTGGCCTGCGTGCGCCAGATCGCCGACCTGGCCAAGGCCGATATCAGCGAGGAAGTGGCCAACGCCTACGCCGGCAAGGAGCTGGTGTTTGGCTCCGATTATTTGATCCCCACCCCGTTTGATTCGCGCCTGATTCTGCGCATTGCGCCGGCCGTGGCCCAGGCCGCGTTTGAGTCCGGCGTGGCGGCACGGCCCATCCAGGACATGGAGGCCTATCGCCAACAGTTGTCCCGCTTTGTGTACCAAACCGGTATGTTCATGCGCCCGGTGTTCAGCGCCGCCAAGGCCGTCAAACCGGCGGCCAAGCGGGTGGCCTATGCCGAGGGGGAGGATGATCGCGTGCTACGCGCCGCCCAGGTGGCCGTGGATGAAGGTCTGGCTCACCCTATCCTGATTGGCCGCCCGGCCGTGATCCAGGCGCGTCTGGCCAAGGCCGGTCTGCGCCTGCAGTTGGGGCGCGATGCAGATTGCGTGAACCCCGAAGACGATCCGCGTTTTCGCCAGTATTGGGAGCTGTACCACAAGCTGATGGGGCGCCACGGCGTGACGCCGGAAGCCGCCAAGGCCGCCGTGCGCCGCTCCAACACCACCATTGCGGCCCTGTCGGTGAAGCTGGGCCACGCTGACGCCATGCTGTGTGGCATGGTGGGCCGCTTTGACACGCACCTGCAGCACCTGCGCGACATCATTGGCATGAAGGCTGGTGCGACCGGTCTGGCCGCCATGAACGCGCTGATGCTGGAAAAGTATGCGCTGTTCATTGCCGACACCTATGTGAACGAGGACCCCACGGCCGAGCAACTGGCCAGCATCGCGCTGATGGCTGCGCAAGAAGTCAGCCGCTTTGGCGTGCCGCCCAAGGTGGCCTTCCTGTCGCACTCCAATTTCGGTTCGTCGGATCGTCCATCGGCCCGCAAGATGCGTCTGGCGCGCGAGCTGTTCACCAAGATGGCGCCCGATATCGAGTGCGATGGTGAGATGCAGGGCGATGCAGCCCTGTCCGAGACCGTGCGCCGTTCCGCCCTGCCCGACACCACACTGCACGGCGAGGCCAATCTGCTGATCTGCCCGAACCTGGACTCGGCCAACATCCTGTTCAATGTCATGAAGATGACGGCCGGTCACGGCGTGACGGTAGGCCCCATCCTGCTGGGCGCCGCAGCTTCGGCCCACATCCTGACCCCCTCGGCCACCGTGCGGCGTGTGGTCAACATGACGGCGCTGGCGGTGGCTAATGCGTCTGCCTTTGCGTAGGACTTGGCTCCAGGCGGTTGTAAGCCTTTTGGGGCTGTAGCCCTCGTAGGATATACGTATTCCGCTATCTAGTTTGTAGCATATGGCGTCTGTGGCGGCAGGGTTTGGGGCATTGGCCCCCGCCTCATCTGTCCTGCTGGCCAGCAAATCGGCGGGGACCGATACCCCAAACCCTGCGGGTGGCGTGTTGGCTGGTGAGGAGGGTGCAAGGTTGTGATTTGGGCCGCAGTGGGGCGGGAGCTGACCTCCTGACACGTGGTCCACTGCGTTACAGTTTGTGTCAGTTGAAACAGAAGGGGGGAACTTCGTGAACAACATTGCTCAAGCTTTGTTTGCCCGGCGCGGTGCCGTGTATCTGTCGGGGTTCGGTGCAGTCGGTGTGTTGCTCGCAGTGTTCCTCGCCGTTACTGCGTTTGCCGAAATCCGGATGGGCCGCTTCTCCGGTGGCTTCGGCTCCCTCATGATTGGGGTCTTCCTCGGTGCGGCTTCGCTTCGCGTTCTCAAGCTAGGGCGAGATGCGCGAAGCGCGATCCAGCGGCGTCTTGAAGTTCAGTAGGTAAACCCCGCGACAGGCGGACCTTGCGAACGATTTACACTAAAGGGTTTTCCCCAAGTTCGTTTTTTGAATCATCGCAAGGGTCCCCATGAGTGCATTTCTGGAAGAAACCGTATTGAGCGTCCACCACTGGACCGACCGCCTGTTCAGCTTCACCACCACGCGTGACCCGGCACTGCGCTTTTCCAACGGGCACTTCACGATGATCGGGCTGCGTCTGGAAACCGGCAAGCCGCTGCTGCGTGCCTACAGCATCGTCAGTGCCAACTACGAAGACCATCTGGAATTCCTGAGCATCAAGGTGCAGGACGGTCCGCTGACTTCACGCCTGCAGCACATCAAGGTGGGCGACAAGATTGTCGTGGGCCGCAAGCCCACCGGCACGCTGCTGATCGACTATCTGTTGCCGGGCAAGACCCTGTACCTGTTGGGCACCGGCACTGGCCTGGCGCCGTTCCTGAGCATTGTGCGCGACCCCGAGACCTATGAAAAATTCGAGAAGGTGGTGCTGGTGCATGGTGTGCGCGAAGTGGCCGAGCTGGCCTATATGGACTACCTGACCATTGACCTGCCAGCCCATGAATTCCTGGGTGAAATGGTTACCAAGCAGATGCACTATTTCCCCACGGTGACGCGTGAAACCTTCAAGAACCGGGGCCGTATTCCCGACCTGTTTGAAGCCGGGACCATCGAAGCCGAGTTTGGATTGCCCAGGCTCAATCCCGAGACCGACCGCGTGATGCTGTGCGGCAGCCCGGCCATGCTGCGCGACCTCAAGCACATGCTGGAAAAGCGTGGCTTCATGGAAGGCAATACGACCAAGCAGGCCGACTTTGTGATTGAACGGGCATTTGCCGAGCAATAGACCCTGCAAACATCCTTAGCCCTTTCAGACACAAGACCCCACATGACACATTACGACCTCTACGCCATCGGCAACGCGTTGGTAGATTCCGAATACGAAGTGACCGATGCGCAGTTGCAGACAATGGGCGTTGAGAAGCGGCACATGACGCTGATCGACCTGGACCGGCGCGCGGCGTTGCTGGCCCATGTGCAGGGCGCACACGCACGGCGCACGGGCGGTGGCTCGGCGGGGAACACCGTGGTGGCGGTGGCGCAGTTGGGGGGCAGGGCGTTTTACTCGTGCCGCGTGGCCGATGACGAGCTGGGCGCTTTCTACCGGGAAGACCTGGTGGCCAATGGCGTGGCCACCAACCTGACCCACACCAAACCGGCGCCCGGCCAGACCGGCAGCTGCATGGTGATGGTGACACCGGACGCCGAGCGCAGCATGAGCACCTTTCTGGGTGCCACCGCCCACCTGGACCACCACGCACTGCATCCGCACGACATTGCACGCTCCAAGGTGTACTACATGGAAGGCTACCTGGCCGCGTCACCTACGGGGCTGGATGCGGCGCTGCAAGGGCGGGCGATGGCCCGTGAGGCCGGCGTTGCATTGGCGGCAACGCTGAGCGACATGAGCATGATCAACTTCTGCCGTGCCGGGCTGGACGCCATGGTGGGCGACGGTCTGGACTATCTGTTTTGCAACGAGGAAGAGGCGCAGGTCTGGTGCGGCTCGCAGGATCTGGATGTGTTCTGCCAGCAGGTGAGCCAGGCCGCGCGCACCGTGTGCCTGACCCGTGGCGCCAAAGGCTGCCTGGTGCTCGAAGGTGGACAACGCACGGCGGTGCCCGCTGCCAGTGTCATCGCCAAGGACACCAATGGTGCCGGGGACATGTTTGCCGGAGCATTTTTGTACGCCGTCACCCACGGCCACAGCCATGCGCAGGCCGCGTGGCTGGCCAATCAGGCCGCCGGCCGCGTGGTCACCCAATATGGCAATCGGTTGAACGCGGAGGCCATGGCGGAGATCAAGACGCAGTTCGCGCAACACATCGGCTGATGCCGGCCCGGCGCAGCGCCTAGGGGGCCAGCATTTGCTGCTGCATCAGCAGCCTGCGCAGACGAGACTGCTCACGGTCCACATGGCGCAGGTCTTCACGCAGATTCTTTTTTTCTTCGTCACTCTTGGACGCTTCCAGTCGGGCCTGCAGGCGGCTCGATTCCTGGGCATTGCGCTGCAGCATTTCTTGCATGCGGTGGGCTTGCATGCCAAGCTCCAGGTAGTGCGAGAACCCGGCGTAACCGGCCTGGCCCTGACAGACCGAAGCCTTGCCTGAGTTGCCAGCCACCCCTTCGCGCCAGCCATTGGCCGGCGTGCAGAACTGGACGATGCCGGCATCCCATCCGCGCCGGTAGGCCTGCGCGTTGGGCACGATGCCAGCCTTGCCGCAATCCTCGGTGTAGTCGGCAATGCGCTGCACATTCACGCCCGTCGCTCCATCCGTCATGCCCACGCGGGTCCAATCGGCAACTTTGCATTCGGACACCGACATGGATTCGCAGCCCGACAGGGCGATGGCCACCAGCATCAGGAGAGCGGTGCGGGTTGGGGGTGAAAGCCGGGATGGAATGGGAAAGGGCATACGGGCCTCGCTTGCTCGGAAAGCTTCTTGGTCAAATGGTACACCGCCGGTACCTCGCCGCCTAGGCGGTGCCACGTTGTATGGTTTGTTCCGCAGCCCAGTGCCACGCCTGATCCGACAGCATCAGCAGGCGGGCGGTGTCTCGGAACTGGGGCGCCAGCTCAACCGTCAGGTCCAGTGTGCGCGCTTCCAGGCGCTGGGCCATCTCCAGGTAGGGTTGCCAGGGTCCGGTGTGTTCCAGCAGCGCCTGCCTGGCTGGCTCTGGCAGGTTGAGTGTGCTGACCACTTCGGCCTGGCTGATCTTCAGCAACTGGCCCAGCATGGAAGCCAGGCCCAGCGTGAAGAACTGGTCGGGCGCATTCTCGTGGTTTTCGATGGCCACCAACTCCAGCAGGCGCGAGCGCCAAAGTGTCGTTTCCTGCAGGGCGGATGCGGCCCTGCGGCTACCGGCAAATTCCACCAGCAGCATGGACAGCCACCGGTACAGCTCATACCGCCCCAGCAGCAGCACCGCCTGTTCCACACTGGCATAGCTGCCCAGCTGCGCATAGCTGGCGTTGTTGATGAGACGCAGCAACCGGTACGACAGACCGATGTCGCCCTTGATCTCGTCCACGATGACCGCCGTATCGGCGCCCGCCACCAACTGGTTCAGCAGCACTCCCACACGCCGCACTTCCGGCGGCACCGGTTGCTGGTTGGCGGGGTCGCTGGAGCCGGCATCGCGGTCCAGCACGCCGCAGACGTAGGTCACACCGTTGTACAGGGCCATTTCCAGCTCTTCGACGTCGCAGATGTCGGTGACCAGAATTGGCAAGCCTTGCCACGCCGGTGGCCAGGTGCCAATGGAGTCCAGCAAGGTGGACATGGCACTGGCGCCCTGGCGCAGCATCACAAAGTCCGGCCGAAGGCGGCTATCAAAATCCGGCTCCCAACCGACCTTCACCCCCTTGGCTCGCAGCACCAGGGCGGCCTGTTCGATGGCTGCTGAAGATTGCGGAATTGGCACCGCCGATGGCATGGATTCCAGACCGATCAGGACGCCAGGCCCCACGTCGGCTTCGGTTGCATGTACCAGCCACGGGGCCGGCATGCGCGCAAAACCGATGCGTCCGGTTTGTCCGATGCCGTAAGCCGCAGCCAGCAAAGCGGCTACGCGGGCCGAGCGCGCGTAGGCGTCGGACTGCCGTTTCAGATGCCGCGCTACGTCCTCGCCAATGCGAAACTCAAAACCGGCCACCGCTCCGTTGGACGCAATCAGGGGTCGGCGCGCGCTGATGGCGGCCAGCTCGGAAGCGGCTTTTGCTTCATCATCTGCGGGTGGTTGGGAGGCACGGCGTTCTGCCGCAGGTGCTGGTGCCGGCGCGCCGCGCGCCGCGGGACGCACAGGCGCCGGCTTTCCAAACAGCCAGGGCAGACTGCGCTGAAGAAACGATTTCACAACGACAACCTCTCAGGGGACAGTACGGAGAAGTATCGCACCCTCCCTTGGGTACACTGACCCCGATGAGCCGCCCCCCGCAACCGCGTCCTGCGCCAGACCGCCTCACGTCCTTTTTCTGGAGTGGCGACGTCCTGCGTAGTCGTAGCGTGGGTGACGCCGTGCTCACCGATGTGGTCAACATCCCGGCGCCACCGGCAAGGTTGGTCGCGGATTGGGAGCGGGACATATCTGAGCGCCTGGGGCTGGAATCCGGAGACGTAGAGCCCTTGCCGCTGGCGCGGGCGCGTGTGCGCTGGCCGGACTACAAGTACTGCGTGCAGGCGGCATCCGACTGGACGCGCACACGCGGTTTGCGGGACGTGCTGGCCTCCAGTGACGTAGCCCTGATGGCCTGTCGCGGCGCGAAGTACCACCATGATGCAGCCCACTATGGCGGTGCGGCCTTCTGCAATCTCTTCCTGAGCGAGGACCGGGGGCTGGACGTGCACTTCCCTACCACGGGCCAGCGCATCCCGCTGGTCCGGGGCACGGTGATGGTCTTTGATACCGCCCAGCCCCACGCCGTCATTGCGCGGGGCAGAGACGGCTTCCATGCGGCCGATTTTTCGCCCGGGCAAGACTGCAGCCAGGTCTTCCTGACTTGGGAGCTGCCCATCGAAAATCCTGACGTCGCGCAAGCATTGCGGATCACCTTCGACACGGACCCTGCAACTGCCGCGCGACTGGATGAAGAGCAAATCTGGCTGAACGGCGCGCCGGCCCATTTGCAGCCGGAATCGGGCCGGTTAGGGAGTGACCACCAGGCGCTGCACGACACGGCGTGTGACCGGCGCCACCAGCAGGACCAGCGGGAAGGCCACCAACCACGCGGCAAGCCAGGCGCCGATCCACAGGACTGAAAAGCCATCCACAAGGCCCGTCGCACGGTACGTGGAGATGCCGGAAACCACCAGGGACATCAACCCTGACAGGATCAGTCCGAACAGGACTGGGGCAAAGCGGGCGGGGAGCATCAGACCACCTCCTCTTCCGTCACCGCCATGCGTGCCAGCACGCTGGCAAAGTTCTGGCCAAAGGCATGGGCGGTGCGCTCGTCACCCGGGGCAAACGACTGCCCCGGTGCCGAATGCCCGGCCTGCGCCATCATGCCGGTCCAGGATCCCAGGCGGTTCAATGCCTGCTCATAGGGCACCCCTTTCTGCTGCTCGGGCAGGAAGGGGTTGCCGACCCAGATCATGCCGTGCTGCATGGAGAAGGTGAACATGGACAGCAGCGTGCTTTGCTTGTCGCCTGACGGCAGCGCCGACACGGTGAAGCCTGCGGCAAGCTTGCCCATGAGCTGCTGCGTGCGCCAGAGCCGCCCGGTGGAATCCATGAAGGACTTGAAGGGCCCGCTGACGCCGCCCAGGTAGGTGGGCGAGCCCCAGATGAAGCCGTCGAACGGGATCAGTGGGTCGGGGTCGCGGGTGAGGTCTTCTGCCTTCAGCAAGCTGACCTCGGTATCGGGCACGCTGCGCGCGCCGGCCACGACCTGGCGGGCAAAGTGCTCTGTGTTGCCGTGGGCACTGTGGAAAATAACTGCGATGTGTTTCATGGCTCATTGCTCCTAGGAAAAGAAGGTGGATGCGGCAAATGCCGCTACGTACAGACCGAGTCCGAAAACGGTGTGGTTGGCCAGACTCTTCACACAGTTCAGAACGGGTGTTTTGGTGCGCATTGAGGCAATGCCCGCGCCCATGGCGGGCTGCATGACAAACAGGGGCACGGCCACTGTGACCATGCCTAAGGCCAGCGCCGGTGCCACGGTGGGTGCCTGCAGCCATTGCGGGCCAGCTGCGTAGGCCAGCAGCAGCGCAAAGCCAATGCCGGTGGCGTAGTGCACGGCCCAGCCCAGCGCCAGCTCGCCCCGCACGGGAGCCGCCTTGGCTATTCCATCGTGCGCCCAACGGCCGTGCGGCATGTGCCCCACCCAACGCCCCAGCAGTGCGAAATTGAGCGTGGGCACCTTCAGGGATTGGAGCAGCAGCAGCCACAGGTCCATCACGGCGGTCGCTGCGATGCCGATGGCCGCGGCTCGCATAAGTCCTTCATCAATGGGTGTCATGGAACGTCCTTTCAGTTGACGGGTTGATTCGGTGAGGGCAATATACGAATTCAAGTCAACTTGAAGTCAAGGCATTTTTTCCATATGGACATTGCAGAAGTCGCCAAGCGCTCCGGCATGCCGGCCTCAAAGCTGCGCTATTACGAAGAGAAAGGGCTGATCGCCTCGGTGGGGCGGCAGGGGTTGCGCCGCACCTTTGCGCCCACCGTGCTGGAGCAGCTCGCCCTCATCGCATTGGGGCAGACGGCCGGTTTTTCACTGGACGAGATCGCGCAGATGTTTTCGGCGGACGGGCGGCCCAACATCGACCGCAAGATGCTCGCGGCCAAGGCCGATCAGGTCGATGCCCTGATCAAGCGGCTGCAAGCCATGAGCAACGGCCTGCGCCACGCGGTCAACTGCCCCGCGCCCAGTCACATGGAATGTCCGTCATTCCGTAAGTTGCTACAGTTATGATAGCGTGTAGCGTATATTTCACGAGGGATAGAGGCTGATTATGCTTTGACTCATGGCTCATTCCACAACACAGGCATGACTTCTCACCAGCTTCTCGCCTCCCGGACGGGGCGTCTCTTTCTTGCGCTCTGGCCGGAAGCCGCGGTTCAGCGCCAACTGCTTGACCATGTGAATCGATGGACGTGGCCCCCGCAGGCCGCGCGCTATGCAACCACGGACTGGCATGTCACCCTGCACTTCATAGGCAGCGTGGATGAAACCCGATGCGAAGAGATTGCACACCAGGCGCTGGTACCGTTCGTGCCGTTTCGACTGGTTCTGGATCAACCTGCAGTCTGGCAGCGCGGACTGGCGGTGCTGTGCGTGGGAGAAGTGCCCCTGCAGTTGCGTGCGTTATGGGAGCAGCTTGGAAACCGTCTGCAACAGGTGGGCTGTGCGCCGGACCCCAGACCGTATCTGCCGCATGTGACACTCGCGCGCCACGCAAAGGGCGCAACACCGCCCACGACCATTGCGCCTATTGAATGGCAGGTGGGACGGTATGTACTCGCGGTTTCAACAGGCGACAGCGGTCAACGCTACCGCGTGATCCGCGAATACTGTGGATGACGCTTTGGCCTGCCTGGGTAAATGGAAACGACCTCACGCGCTCCGTGCGGCTTTGGCCATGCGTCTACTGGATCTGCAATCGTTTGGAAGTGGTGGTGGCCTTCTTGGGCAACTGCAGCGTCAGGACGCCGTCTTCGTACTTCGCCGTGGCCTTGGTTTCATCCACGTCTTGTGAGAGTGAGAATGTGCGTGAGACAGCGCCTTCCCAGCGTTCGCTGCGCAGCACCTTGCCACCTTCGCCCTTGGTTTCTTTCTGCTTCTTGGATGCAGCGTCAATCTGGACGATGTTGCCGTCGATTCGCACGTTGATGTCATCTTTCTTGAAGCCGGGTATGTCGGCGCAGACCTCGTACTTTCCATCGACTTCGGTGACGTCCAGTCGCATATCGAGCGCGCCGTTTTCCCATTCGCTCCTCAATGGCGCGATGAAACGGTCGAACATGGCATCCAGTGGATCGCCCAGTGCTGGCTTGAACAGGCGTGGTTCAAATAGACTCAAGTTGCGCATGATTTACCTCCATCTGTGAAGTGGTTGCGGGGAGTTCGCAAGACCGGTGGCTCCGCACCGCACACGGTCTGATGGGCAGCGTAGTCCTTTGGGCCTGCGACGTCTTGCGACTTCGCAACGCAGACTATCGATAGGCGCGTTGGCTCAACGCGTCAGTGGGCGCCAGCCTTGCGCTGCTCCAGCCGATACGGCGGCAGCCCCGCCAGCATCCTCTTCCCATAGCTTTGCAGCACCAAGCGCTTGTCGTAGCAAATGACCGCCGCGTGGTCATCTTCGGTGCGAATGGCGCGGCCGGTCCACTGCAGCAGCTTGATGCCGGTGGCGGGGATCACCAGTTCGTTGAACGGGTCGCGTCCCACACTGCGCAACCACTCGGCGCGGGCCTCGTCCACCGGCTCTGACGGTGGGGCAAACGGCAGCTTGGTGATAAACACGGTTTCACACAGTTGGCCTGGCAGGTCCAGCCCTTCGCCAAACGATTGCATGCCAAAGATCACCGATGGAAAGCCGGCCTCCACACGCGCCATGTGGCTGCCCAGCAGGCGTGCGCGTGATTGCGTGCCTTGCACCAGCACCATGTCCATCAGATGGCCCGGCAGCGCCTCGGTCGCGACGCGCATTTGCGCACGGGACGTAAACAGCACCAGTGCGCCGCGCCGCACGTCTTCCAGATCGCGCATCAGCTCGGCCACCATCTCGCGGGTGTAGGCATCGGCCTGCTTGGGGTCGGCCCGGGTGTGCACCACAGTGAGCACGCCCTGTCGGGCATAGTCAAACGGGCTGGCCACTTCCAGTGCCTGCACGTTCGGGTTGTTGATCAGCCCGGCCTCGTGCAGAAAATAGTCAAAGCTGCCGCAGCTGGTCAGCGATGCGGATGTCACCACGGCGCCGCGCACCTGGCTCCACAGGAACTGGCGCAGCAGGTCGCCGGGCACGATGGGGCAGGCGTGCGCCGTCATGGTCAGGTAGCCATGTTCGCTCTCGGCCTGCAGCCACTTGGCCAGGGGTTGCGGGCCGTGTTCCAGCAGCAGGCTGGCGGTGGACACCACACTGCCCAGGCGTGGCGCCAGAGCGCCCAGCTTGGCGTAGAGCTGGGCGCATAGCGTGGCCTGGCTGGGGTCCTCCTTGGCCACGGCTTTCACTTCCAGGCCCAGGGCCTCCAGCGCCTTGGACAGGCCGTTGGCCTGGGCGTGGATTTGCATGACGGGCTCAGTCAGCGCCTCGGGCAGCACGCCGTGGGCAAAGCGCAGCGTGCCGTCCTGGCCGCCGCCGTCCGGGTTCTTGCCGGTCTGCTCCCACACCAGGTCCATGGCCATGCGGGCCAGTTGGGTGAGTGCCTGTTTGAGTTGGCTGGTGACCGTGGCCACGTCTTCGCCCGCATGCAGGTGCAGGGCGTTGCTGACCTCGCCCACGATCTTGGGCAGCTTGTCCAGCCAGCGGAGGTTGCTCAGGTCCATGGCGCTGGAGAACTGGTCCAAGGCGACTGCGGGCAAGTGGTGGCCCTCGTCGAAGATGACCAGGCAGCTGTCCAGGTCGGGCAGGGTTTTCATGCCCAGCGATGCCAGCACCAGGTCGTGGTTGGCGACGATGACATTGGCCTCGGCCAGGCGGGTGCGGGCTTCGTAGTAGCTGCATTCGCGAAAACGTGGGCAGTGGCGCACGGTGCAGGTGTGGCGCTCGGCGGCCACGCCGGACCAGTCGCGTGGGTCGGGTGCCTCGGCCAGCGTGTCGCGGTCGCCATCCCATTGGCTGGTGGCCAGCAGCGTGGCCATGGATTCGTACAGGTGGATGCGGCGCTCTTCGGCTTCTTCCTGTGACAGTACCGAACCAAATTTGGCCGGCTTGGGCGCGTCGTCGTCGGCGTCAAACAAGTCTTCGGGCGCGCCACCGGTGCCCACCAGGCGCTCCAGCTTCAGCTTGCACACATAGCGTCCGCGGCCCTTGGCCAATGCAAACACAAAGGGCTTGTCCATGGTCAGGGCCAAGGCGGGCAGGTCCTTGGTCATCAGCTGCTCCTGCAGCGCCACGGTGGCGGTAGAGATCAGCACGCGGGTTTTGCGCTCGAGCGCCAGGGCAATGGCCGTGGAGGAATAGGCGGCGGATTTGCCCACGCCGGTGCCGGCCTGGATGACGGCAATGGCCTTGGTGGGCGTGGGGTGCTCGCCCACGTCGGCGCGGGCCAGTGTGGATGCAACGCAGGCGGCCATCTCGTGCTGGCCGGGGCGGGGCCGAAAGCCGGGCGTGGCGCCGACCACTTTTTCAAACGCCGCAAGCGACAGATCCGCCAAATATTCTGGGCTCAAAGAAAACCGTTCAGGGAGGGTAGGGGGAGGGGGCAATGTCCCAAAGGAGACTGCGGAGCCCGAAATATACCGTTTACAGCAGGTTTTTCGCCTTGGGGGACCTTTTTTCTAGGGGCTTTTCCCCGTGTCGGGCGCGTTTGGTTGGGGTATTCTCATCCATTCTTTTTCAAGGAGAGCTCCGTTGGCCAAACCTAAACTGATTCTGGACTATGTTTATGACCACGAGGCCAAACTGGCTGACAGGGTCTATCTGACCCAACCCATTGGTGGCGGCCAGGTGATTGATTACACATGGCGCAAGACTTTGGAGCAATCCCGCAGCATGGCTGCGCACCTCAAGGCACAGGGTCTGGAGCCGGGCGCGCGGGTCGCCATTCTGTCGAAGAACTGTGCGCACTTCTTCATGGCCGAACTGGCGATCTGGATGGCGGGCTGCACCACGGTGGCGATCTTCCCCACCGAAACGGCGGAGACCATTGGATACGTTCTGGAACACAGCGGTGCAAGCCTGTTGTTCGTTGGCAAGCTCGACACCTGGGCAGCACAAAAGCCCGGCGTGCCAGCCACCTTGCCCTGCATTTCTTTCCCCTTGGCACCCAAGAACAGCTACGAGCAGTGGGACGCCATCGTGGCCCGCACCAAGCCGTTGACCGGGCGTGTTGCGCGCGAAGGCAAGGACATTGCCATTCTGCTGTACACATCTGGCTCCACGGGCACACCCAAAGGCGTGATGCACAGCTTTGAGCGCATCACCAAGGTCAGCGAAAACATCTCCAAGGACATCAAGTCCCGCATTGGCGACATCGATGACAACCGCATCCTGTCCTACCTGCCATTGGCCCACGTGTTCGAGCGTGCGTGGGTGGAGTGCGCATCCATGGTCGACGGCAAGACCCACGTCTACTTTGCAGAAAGTCTCGACACCTTTGTGGCCGATTTGAACCGTGCGCGGCCCACGACCTTTATCTCCGTGCCGCGCTTGTGGCTGAAATTCCAGCAAGGCGTGTTTGCCAAGATGCCTCCCAAGAAGCTCAACCGTTTGCTGAGCATTCCAATCTTGAGCGGCATCGTCAAGCGCAAGGTGCTGAAGAACCTGGGCCTGGACCAGGCCTTGCTGGCCGGCAGCGGCTCGGCTCCCATTCCCGCAGAGCTGATCTCCTGGTATCGCCGTCTGGGCCTCAACATGATTGAGGGCTATGCGATGTCGGAAGACTTTGCCTATTCGCACAACTCCACGCCCGAGATCAACCTGCCCGGTTGTGTCGGCGTGCCCCTGCCCGGGGTTGAAGTGCGCATCAGCGAGGAAGGGGAAATTCTGATCAAGTCACCCGGCCAACTGGTGGGCTACTACAAGCGTCCGGATCTGGATGCCGAGGTGTTTACCGCCGATGGCTTCTTCCGCACCGGTGACCGTGGCGAGCGCCGCGCCGATGGCCTGCTGAAGATCACCGGCCGTGTCAAGGAGCTGTTCAAGACCTCCAAGGGCGAGTACGTGGCGCCCGCGCCGATCGAGAACAGCCTCAACGCCCATCCGCTGATCGAGATGAGCATGGTTTCCGGCCTGGGACAGCCTGCCGCCTACGCCATGGTGGTGCTGGCCGAGGATGTGCGGCCCAAGCAGAAGGACCCGGCTTTCCGCAAGGAAGTTGAAGCCCAGCTCACGCAGTTGCTCACGGATGTCAACGCCGAACTGGTCAACCACGAGAAGCTGCAGATGATCGTCGTTGCCAAGGAGCCGTGGACGATTGAGAACGGCTTCCTGACACCCACCATGAAGATCCGCCGCGCGCGCATTGAAGACAACGTCAGTGTCAAGGTAGAGGAGTGGTACAGCGGCAAGGGCAAGGTTCTCTGGGCGTAATCCACAGGACCAGAGTGCTATATTTTATGTAGCACTTTGCTGATATTTTACGAGGGCTGGCGAGCGGTTTTTATGAAACAGCAGCCAGCCCTCTGAGTTTTTGTGCGCTCTCAAAAACACGACGCGTGCCATCGATGGGATCGGTGAATGCAATGGTTTTTGCCAGCAACTGCAAGGGTTGGCTGTAGTCAGCACTGCCCTCGGGCGTCAACGTGGGGTAGATGCCGTCGTTGACGATGGGCAGACCCAGCGCAGCCATGTGTACGCGCAGCTGGTGACGCTGACCGGTGACGGGCTTCAGCGCGTAGCGCGCCAGCGGGCCCAGCACCTCAATGGGCGTGATGTGGGTCAGCGCATTGGGCACGCCATCCACCTCGGTCTGCTGCATGAAGTGCGCGGCGGGCACGATGCGGCTCTGCCGTGTGACCGGCCACGGCAGGTCGGGGTTCCAGGGCGCGATGCATTCATAGCTCTTGTCCACCTGGCGCGTGCGAAACAGCTCCTGGTAGGCGCCGCGGCTGGCCGCCTGTTTGGAGAACAGCACCAGCCCGGCGGTGTCGCGGTCGATGCGGTGGATGGGGGAGAGGGCGTCGATTCCCAGCGCGTTCTTCAGGCGGATCAAGACGGTTTCCTGCAGGTATTTTCCCGAGGGCACGACCGGCAAAAAATGCGGCTTGTCCACGACCAGCAAGTGTTCGTCCTGCCAGAGGATGGTGGCCTCAAACGGAATGTGCGGCTCGGCGGCCAGCGCGCGAAAGTAGTACAGGCGAAGTCCGGCTTCATAGCGTGCGTCCGGTGCAATGGTCTGGCCGTGGTCATCGACCACATCCGCGTCTTGTAGGCGTTGCAGCCAGACCGCTGCAGGCACGCCGGGAAAGCGCGCAACCAGACCTTCGTGCATCGTCAACCACGGCCCGGCGGGCAACACCACGCAGCTTGCACCCACGCCGTTTCGGCTGGGGGGAGGGTTAGGCCGGTGCAGGGCCATGGTCTGCTTAAGGTCCAACGGTCAGGACGGCAACGGGTTTTGCTTCGTGTCCCCCGCCCGCTGCGCGGGCTCCTCCTTGACCTACGCAAAACCCGTTGCCGCCCTGACCGTTGTCGGCGCACATCTCTCTAAACCCGCTCAAACACAACATCCCACACGCCGTGGCCCAGCTTGATGCCGCGGTTCTCGAATTTCGTGAGCGGGCGGTAGTGCGGTTTGGGTGCGTATCCGTGCAACTCGGGGTTGGTCCCCAGCGCGCGGTTTTTCAGCAGCGGCTCAGCCGTGAGCACTTCCAGGATTTGCTGCGCATAGGGCTCCCAGTCGGTGGCGCAGTGCAGGTAGCCGCCCACCTTGAGGCGGCGCGCCAACTTGGCTACCAGCGGCGACTGGATCAGGCGACGCTTGTTGTGCTTGGTCTTGTGCCAGGGGTCGGGGAAGAAGATGTGCACGCCGTCCAGACTCTGCTCGGGCAGCATGTGGTCGATGACCTCCACCGCGTCGTGGGCGCAGATACGGATGTTGCTGATGTTCTGCTCGCCAATGCGCTTGAGCAGCGCGCCGACGCCGGGCTCGTGCACCTCGCAGCACAGGAAGCGGGTGTCGGGCAGCACCCCGGCAATGTGGGCCGTGGCCTCGCCCATGCCAAAGCCGATTTCCAGTACCACCGGAAATGGTTTGGAGTCATTCTGGCCTCTAGCCCTCGTGGAATCTGCGTATATTGCTTCGAAATCGATAGCGCTTTGCTGGTAAGGCAGCAGGAACTTGGGCCCCAGTTCCTCGAATGCCTTGGCCTGGCCGGTGGTGGTGCGCCCGGCCCGCTTCACAAAGCTCTTGATGGTGCGCATGAAGGGCTTGGCGCTTTCCTGGCCTTCGGTGGGCTGGGCGGATGAATCGGTGGTTGGCAACTCGGGTGCTGGCGTTTGGGTGCTCATGCAATGTCTTTCTGGGGCTGGCGCAAGGCCATTTGGGTGGCCTGCATTGTAGGCAGGGAGGGCTTCCAAGGGTTGTCCCTAGGTTGTCGTGAAAAGCTAATTACTTGTCACTTATTGAAAAGTCCCTGAGCTGTGGAGCGTCAAGAATCCAACCCATCCAAACACCCACCACAGCAAAACTGGAGACAACGATGAAAACCTTCAAACCTACCCACGTGGCACTCGCGGCCGCACTGGCCTGCGCGGCGGCCCCTGCACTGGCGCTGGACTTCAAGGTCGGCGAGCTGGATGCCAAGCTCACCGGTACCGCCACGTTCGGCACCATGATCCGCATGGATGACCCGAGCCCCGACGCCTACACCTACGTCAACTCCCAGGTCGTTGGCCTGCCCGCCGGACGCCTGGTGGGAACCACCGGTGCCGCCGACATGAACTTCGAGAAGAACAAGCCGGTTTCCACTGTGCTCAAGGCCACCGTGGACTTCGACATCCACGGCAAGGACTACGGTTTCTTCGCCCGCGCCTACGGCTGGACCGACACCGAGCTGACCAATGGCAGCCGCCCCTATGGCAACTATGCCAACGGCTACCAGGCCGGAGGCGCCCTGAGCGACAACGGTTTCGCACCCGAGGCCAAGTTCAGCAATCTGTTGCTGCGCGACGTGTACCTGTACGGCACGTTCAAGCCCGCTGATGGCACTGAGGTCAAGGCCAAGTTGGGCCGCCACACACTGGACTGGGGCAAGGCGCTGATCATTGGCGGCGGCATCAATGCCGCCATCAACCCCCAGGACTTGGCCGCCACGCTGCGTCCCGGCAACCTGCCCGAAGATGGCAAACTGGCCACCTCCATGCTCTCGGCCAGCCTGGCTGCCGGCAAGAACTGGGGAGCCGACGGTTTCATCAAACTGGAGAACCGCACACCGGCCTTCCCCGGCTGCGGCACCTTCTTTGATGCGGCCTCGTTGTTGCCACAAGGTTGCAACCTGGCGGCGGCCTTTGGCAATGCCAGCCCCTTCCCCGCGGCCTTGGGCAGCCCGCTGACCACCGTGGCGTCACTGAGCGAGCCGGCACTGTTGAAGAGCGGCTACTACGTGCACCGCGGTGCCGACGCCAACCCCAAGGACGCGGGCCAGTGGGGCCTGTCGATGCGCTACCTGGCTGACTCCATCAAGACCGAGTTCCGCGGCTACGCCATGAACACCAGCAGCACGGTGCCGGGCTTCCGCATCTACACGCCCACCGTGGCCCTGGCCAACAACACGCCGATCAACCTGGCCCCTCTGCCGGCTGCCCAGCGCCCCGCTGGCGCCGTGTTCAACTACGCCTTCAACTCCCTGACCGACCCCAACGGCCTGAAGTACGGTGTGAGCTATGCCAACGATGTGCAACTGTTTGGCCTGGCCTTTGACACCAAGCCGGCACCGGGCAGCCGGGTTTACGGCGAATTCGCCGTGCGCCCCAATGCGCAGTTGAACTGGAACGGCAACGACCTGTTGACCGCCGCCTTGCAGCCTCTGGTCGTCAATGCAGCCCTGAACATTTCCAAGGGCCTGAACACCCTGCCGCTGGGCAGCGTGTACGACGCCTTTGACCGCTTGCGAGTGACTACCGCCATGATCGGCGGCAACCAGGTGCTGCCCAAGGTACTCGGTGCCGAGCGCGTCATCGTCGTGGCCGAACTCGGCGTCAGCCATGTGGACAACCTGCCGGATCCCAACGTGCTGCGTTATGGCCGCGCCTTCTCCTACGGTGCTGCGCCCAACGTCCAGTTGAACGGCACGATGTCGGCTTGCTCGGAAGCCACTGCCGCCAACGGCATACCCGCCGGCGTGGCAGGCAAGACCTGCTCGACCGACGGCTTTGTGACCACCGATGCCGTGGGCCTGCGCCTGAACGTAATGGCGCGCTACCCGAACGCGCTGTGGGGCGCCACGCTGGTGCCGTCGTTGTTCCTGGCCAAGGACATCAGCGGCTACTCGTATGACGGCACCTACTCGCAGGGACGCACCACGGTGCGCCCCAGCCTGCGCGCCGAGTGGGGTCAAAAGTACTATCTGGATGTGGCCTACACCCGCCTTGCCGGTGGGGATTTCAACATCCTGGCGGACCGCAGCAACCTGACTCTGGTTGCAGGCATGCGTTTCTGATCCAACAACAATATTTCGGGTGATGAATTGACAGAGGGGCGCAAGCCCCTCTTTTTTTGGCATGCCAGCGTGATTTGCTGCATGATGTCAGCGGGTCCGTTCCTGAGCCGGACCGTACACTTTTACTCCTGGACGCCGTGGCCACACTGATTCGCACCGCTGCCCTTGCCAACTACCTGGAGGTGGCACAACATGTTGGACTGAATCCGCAGCCCGTGCTGCGCCGCTATGGCCTTAGCACCAAGCTGCTGGCCAACCCGGACCAGCTCATACCGATCCAGGCCGGGGTCTCGCTGCTGGAGGCGTCCGCCGCCGAGTCGCAGTGCACCAGTTTCGGTCTGCGCATGGCTGAGTTGCGGCAGTTGTCCAATTTCGGCGAGGTCAGCCTGCTGCTGTCCCACCAGGCCACGCTGCGTGACGCGCTGCAGACCATGATCGAGTACCGCCACCTGCTGAACCAGTCGTTGGCGATGTTCATCGAGGACGTGGGCAATATGGTCATCATCCGCGAAGAGATCGTGATCGAACCGCCCATCCAGAACCGCCAGGCCACCGAGCTGGCGGTGGGCATTCTGTACCGCTCCTGCCGCGCGCTGCTGGGCACGCACTGGAATCCGCGCAGCGTGAACTTCACGCACCCGGAGCCCATCGACGTGCAGCTGCACAAGCGCCTTTTTCGCTGCCCCATCCATTTCGACAGCGAGTTCAACGGCATCGTCTGCGCTGCCGCCGACCTGGACCTGCCCAACCCCAAGGCCGACCCCGAGATGGCGCGCTATGCACGCCGCTTTGTCGAGTCGCTGCCGGGGACCAATGAACCGTCAGTGGTGCTGGAGGTGCGCAAGGCCATCTATTTGCTGCTGCCCATGGAGCGCGCCACCATCGAACAGATCGCCCAGTCATTGGGCATGAATGTGCGCACCCTGCAGCGCCGACTGGGGGATGCTGGCGAAAGCTTTTCAGGCCTGATCAATGGTGTACGGCGCGATCTGGTCGTGCGCTACATCGAGAATCCGCGTTACTCGCTGGGACGCATTGCCGCCATGCTGGGGTATTCGGTGCACAGCTCGTTCACGCGCTGGTTTATCTCGCAATTTGGCATGGCGCCAGCGGCCTGGCGGGCCCAAAAGATGGACGCTAGCGCTCCAGCTGCCGAATAAGGTCTTCCGCCTGGGGCCATTCACCAAATCCGGACGCCGGGTTCAGGTGCCCCACGGCGCCGACATTCACCAGGGTGCTACCCCATTCGCGGGCCATGGCCTGCACGCGCTCCAGTTCGGCCAGCGGATCATTGGTGCTGGCCGCGACCAGGCTGCGAAACGGCAGCGGCGTATGCGGAACGGGTAGCCAGCCGTTGGCGCTCAGCACGTCGAGCGTGGGGTAGCCGGCAGGCAGAGGGGTCTCGAAATCCGGTGGCGCGGCCAGCAGGGCGCCTTGCAGAATGCGCTGGTATTTCTGTGCCCAGTGCACCAGCATGATGACGCCGCCACTGTGCGCCACTGCAATGATGGGCCCGCTGATGGTGGCCATCGTGTGCTGGATGGCTTCGACGCGGGCGGCGCACTTTAGCTTGTCTGCCTCCAGCGGTGGCACCGATACGACCTTGCGGGTTCCGGAAAGCTTGGCCTCCAGCAGGGTTTGCCAGTGTTCGGCGACATGGTCGCGCAGGCCGGGGATGATGAGGATGGTGGCTGGGGTGGTGGTCATCCTACAGCCCCCAGTGCAACATCAGCAGCACCAAACCTGCCAGAAACACGGTCTCTCCCACCATCAGCACAATGGGTTTGATGCCGACCGAGGCCAGTTCCTTGAGTTGGGTCTTCATGCCCAGCGCGCTGATGGCGATCACCAGGCACCAGCGCGATGCTTCGTTGGCTGCAGTTTGCACCATGGGTGCCAACCAGCCCGTGCTGTTGATGGCGGCCAACGCGATAAAGCCGACCGCGAACCAGGGCAGCAGAGGTGGGCGTTTGCCGCCCTCGGTGGCGCCCCGTGCCCGTGCGATCAGGGTGGCGCAAACGATGACCGGTAGCAACATGGCCACGCGCATCAGCTTGACTACGGTGGCCGTGTCGCCTGTTTCCTGGGACATGCCGTAGCCGGCACCCACGACTTGTGCCACGTCGTGGATGGTGCCGCCCAAGAAGATGCCGGCCTGGACCGGATTGAGATCCAGAGCACCCACCACCATGGGGTACACGATCATGGCCAGTGTGGACAGTGCCGACACACCGATCACGGTGAACAGCGTGGCCCGTTCCTTGCCCGAGTGTGCCGGCAGTGCGGCCGCCAGCGCCAACGCCGCGGAAGCGCCGCAGATGGCCGTGGCACCACCGGTCAGCAAGCCGAACAGGGTCTGAAAGCCCATGGCCCGTGCCACCAGCATGGCTACCAGAATCGTCACCACCACCGACACCAGCACCAGGACCACCGGATGCCAGCCCAGCGCGGCGATCTGTGAGAAGGTGATGCGCATGCCCAGCAGGGCCACACCGACCCGCAGGATTTCACGTGCCGTGAATTCGATGCCTGGCTTGCAGGGGCCTTCGCTGGAGAGGAAATTCATGGACATGCCCAGCAGCAGCGCAAACAGCATGACGGGCGCCTGGTAATGCTCGGACAGAAAACTGGCTGCCGCCGCCACGATGAGGCTGGCCACCATGCCGGGAAAAAGTTGCTGGCCACGTGCCAGCGGCGTCAGGCTTGCAATGGCGGTCATGGAATGGCTATCGCCGCTTGGTTGTTGACCCAGTAGATGGGGTAGGTGGCCACGGACAGGCCGCCGCCGCGCATGCAGCCGGTGGCCAGGTCAAACTTCAGTCCGTGGGCCGGGCACTGCAGCATGCGGCCGTCCAGCTTGCCGGTGAGGAGCGACCCACCGGCATGCGGGCAGGAGTCGTCAATGGCGTACAGCGTTTCGTCCACATTGAACAGCGCGATGGTCTTGCCCTGCAGGCGCAGCAGCGTGCGGCTGCCGGGCCCGGGAATACTGGCCCCTGGCAGGTCTATAGGTTGGTTCATGCGACGCCTTCTTCCTGCCGCACATCCCGGCCCACAGACCGGAGCATGGCATGCAGCAAGACCTTGGGTGGGTGCGCGCCGGACAGCCCGTGCTGGCCGTTGAAGACAAAGTAAGGAACCCCCTCGCGGGCGGTCGGGCGTTGCGGCAACACACTTGCCGCCCTGGCGGTGTCCGACAGCAGCGCGTGTACCGCAGGACCATCGAGTCCGCTGGCCCGGGCCAGAGCGACCAGGGTCGCCACATCTCCGATGTTGAGGCCTTGCAGAAAATGGGCAGCAAAGAGTCGTTCAATCAAGGCATCGTGTTGGCGCTCGCCGCCAGCTCTCGACGCGTAGTCCAGCAGCCGCAGCGCCAAACGCGTGTTGGGCATGCGGGTGATACGGGAAAAATCAATCTGCAACCCGGCCGGTACCGCCGCGGCATGGACCTGCAACTGGCGGGCCAGGACCGCCTGCGGGCTGCCCAACCGGCGCACATAGAACTCGGCGAACGGCAAGCCATCTGCCGGAAGATCCGGCAACAGTTGCACCGGGAGCCAGCGCACCTGGGCCACCACGTCCGGTTCGGTCTCCGCCAGCCGTGCCAGGGCACGCGCCAGGTGGCGCTTGCCAATCAGGCACCAAGGGCAGATCGGGTCAAACGTGACGTCGACGGTGAGCGTGGCTGCCATGGGGATATGTCGTTGGAGCTGGAGCAATCAGGCCGCGGCAGCAGCCGTGCGGGATGTCGAGGGAGTAGCTGGAGCGTCCAGCTTGATGCCTGCCACCTGGTTCACGTCGTGCTCGTAGCAGCGCCCGGCCAGCACGAAGGCCACGGCGGCCAGCACACTGAACATCGGCACAAAGGCCATGGCCTGTTGCAGCCCCCACTGGTCGGAGAGAACCCCCACCAGGAACGGGCCTACGGCCAGACCCAACAGATTCTGGAACAGGGCCAGCACGGCGGAGCCGGTCGAACGCACGCCAGGGTGGATGACGTCGATGGCCACGCCAGAGACCACACCCACGGTGCACGTCATCAAGAAACCGCCCAGCAAGATCAGTTTGAACTGCGCAGCGCCCGGCGCCGTTGCCGAGAAGGCCAGCAGGAAGATGCCCACGGTGACCAGGCACAAGACGGACAGAGCCGGCAGCTTGTTGCGGGGCGTACGCGTGGTCACGCGGTCAACTACAAAGCCCCACACCAGGCTACCCAGGGCGCCCACCAGAACCACCAGCGCGGCCTGCTTGGCGGCCACATCCGGCGCCAGGCCATAAAAGCGGTTCAGATAGCTGGGCAACCACGACCAGATGGCCGACACCACGATCAGTTGCATGGCGCCACCCACACACACCCACAACAGGGTACGCGTGCGTGCCAGTGTGCCAAAAATGTGCTTCAGCGTGCCGCCCAGGGTCTGGGTCACACGGTCCAGCTTCGGCGTCAGGGCCACCGTCTTGTAGTCGCGCACCAGGAGATACAGCAAGGCCAGCACCAGGCCGGGAACACCGACCACGCCAAAGGCCGCCTTCCAGCCCCATTTGGCGGCAATGACGCCACCCAGCACCACACCCAGCACGGCGCCCAGTGATGCTGCCGCGAAGAACGCGCCCAGGAGCGCACCCCGCAGGCGCTTGGGGAACAGGCTGGCGATCAGCGCAGCGCCGACCGAGCCATAGCCGGTTTCGCCGACGCCGACAACGGCCCGTGCGGCCAACAGCTGCGTGTAGTTGCTGGTGAACATGCAGGAGATGGTGGCCACGCTCCAGGTCGTCGCCATCACCACTATGCTCTTGACGCGGCTGAATCGGTCGGCCAGCAGCGCCACCGGGATGCTGCCCACCGCCACGATGATGGAGATGATGGACACCAGGCCACCGAGCTGCTTGTCGCTCAAGTTCCACTCTGCCTTGATGTGCGGAAACAGCGACACGATGATCTGGCGGTCGATGTAGTCGAACAGCATCAGGGCAAAGGTCATGGCAAAGGCGAACCATGCCTGGGGTTTGCTGATCAGGTAGTCGTCCTGTTGGCCAATCTGGTTCTTTTCTAACAATGCGGTCATGGTAGGTCTCCTCGTTGTATTTATAGACTTCGTGACGAATCAGGCCGCGATGGCGTGACCGGCGTGCTGCGTGGCACCCTTGTGGCCGGGCTTGCGGTTGGGGGCAAAGCCGTTTGCGGCCAGCGTTTCATCGGCATTCTTGTAGAAGGTGCCGATCTTGTAGATTTCACGGGCTTCTTTGGCATTGGCCACGGGGCGGCCACATTCCTTGGCGATGCGCACCAGTTGTTCAATCTGTTCCACCGTGCCCATTTTGCGCGAGCGGTCTTGCGTCCAGATGTTGTCCTCAATGCCGCAACGCACGTGCAAGCCCATGGCAATGGCCATCATGTTGATGGGCAGTACGTTGAGCATGGAGGTTTCCAGTGTCAAAACGGCCCCGTCCGGGCAGGCGCGCACGAAGTTGGCCAGGTTGTAGATATTGGGAGCGTCAAAGCCTCCACCAATGGCCACCCAAGTCAGAATCAGCGGCACGTTGCAGGCGCCACGGCGCATATTGCGCTCGACCGTTTCCATCTGTGTGATGTTGGCGAGCTGGAAGTGGGTCTGGATGCCGTTGGCAGACAGGCGCTTGATGTGCTCCTCGACCCAGGCCGGGCCGGCCGGAATCGTCATCTCGCTGTAGGCCGCCATGCCAGCGACGGTGCCCAGGCTGGTGCCGGCCACGTCAGCCGCGCACATCTGCTCCACCACGTTCATCTGGTTGCTGTTAATGGCAATGGTGACCTGGTCGGGCTTGGGTGTCAGCTCGGCCAGCATGTGGCGGGTGTCGTCCGACAGCCACTTGGCGACATCGCCGTCGGCTTCCGGCGCAAAGGAAATGGAGCCACCGACCTGCAGGATCATGTCGGGAACGCGGGCCCGGATGCCGGCGATCAGTTCATTGAACTTGGACAGGCGTTTGGAGCCCTTTCCGTCGAGTTCACGCACGTGGATGTGGATGACGGTTGCACCGGCGTTGTAGCAATCCACCGCCTTCTGAATCTGGTCTTCCATGGTGACCGGAATGTCTTCGGGAAAGTCGGACGGTTCCCACTCGGGGCCGTACGGAGCGCAGGTAATAACGAGCTTTTGCTGGTTTTCGGGAAACAGTGATCCATCCATGAAGTTCATGGTTCTCTCCTAAGTTGGTTTTGAAGTGGGTTGGGGAAGCGGTGCTGCGTGCGATCAATAGGGCTTGTCGCCCACAATGGCTGCGCGTTCCATCTTGCGGTGGCAAGGCGCGTAGTCCATCACCGCGTAGTGCTGGGTGCTGCGGTTGTCCCAGATGGCCATGCTGTAGGGTTTCCAGCGCCAGCGGACCTGGTACTCGGGAATCTCGGCCTGGGCGATCAGGTACTGCAGCAGGTCCTGGCCGGCCTGGTTGTAGTCCTGGCCATAGCGCACGTTCTGCTTATTGTGGAAGTTGACAAAGTGTGTGGCGAACGCGTTCACGAACAGCACTTTTTCTTTCGTCTCAGGATGGGTACGCACCACCGGGTGTTCCGCATCGGGGTACTGCGCCTTCATGGCCAGGCGTTTTTCCTGGGGCATGGCCGCAGCAAAGGAACTGTTGAAGCTGTGGTTGGCCCACAGCTCAGAGATCTGGGTCTTCACGTCCGCGGGCAGCATCTCATAGGCCAGCACCATGTTGGCCCACATGGTGTCGCCACCCACAGGTGGGCACTCGATACAGCGCAGCACGCAGCCCAGGGCAGGGGATTCGCGCCAGGTGCCATCGGTGTGCCAGGCATTTTCGTAGCGGTCCACCGGGCTGTCCGGGTTCTTGTAAATCTGCACCAGACCGGGTGCCTCCGGGTGGCTCGGCGCCATGGGGTGGTCTTCCAGTTGGCCCAGGCGCTGGGCAAAGGCCATGTGGTCCTTGCGTGACAGCTTGCTCAGGTCCTGGTCACGCAGGAACAGCACCTTGTGCTGGAGCAGTGCGGCATAGATTTCCTGGAACAAACCGTCATCGCGCACGGCGTCGCCCAGATTCACGTCAATCAGTTCCGCGCCGATGGCACAGGTCATTTGTTCGATCTTCATTTTTGTCTCCAGGGGTCTTATGTCTTAAATCACAAAGATGGAGGACCCTGTCGTCTTGCGCGATTCCAGATCCCGGTGGGCTTGCACCGCGTCCTGCAGGGCGTAGTGCTGGTTGATTTCGATCTTGATGCGTCCGGCACCCACGTGGCCGAAGATCTCGGCGGCCAGTTCGGCTTTTTCGGCAGGATCGGCAATGTAGTCGGCCAGGGCAGGGCGCGTCAGGTACAGCGAGCCCTTCATGGCCAGAATCTGCGGATCAAACGGCGGGATGGTGCCGGAGGCCGTGCCCACGCAGACCAGAGTGCCGCGGCGCTTGAGTGAATCCAGTGAGGCCATGAACGTGGTCTTGCCCACGCTGTCAAACACCACGTTCACGCCGACGCCATTGGTGATTTCCTTCACCCGCTTGGCCACGTCCTCATGGCTGTAGTTGATGGTGTGCGCGCAACCATGGGCGCGTGCCACCTCGGCCTTGGCATCGCTGGACACGGTACCAATCACCGTGATGCCCAACAGCTTGGCCCACTGCGACACGATCAGGCCTACGCCACCCGCAGCGGCGTGCAACAGCAGCGTGTCGCCGGCCTTGAACGGATAGATGCGGCGCATCAGGTAGGCCGAAGTCAGGCCGCGCATGGTCATGGCGGCAGCGGTCTCAAAGCCAATGCTCTCGGGCAGCTTGATCAGCGGTGCTGCGGCGATCAGTCGTTCGGTGCTATAGGCGCCCAGGGTGTTGAGGAAGCCTGTGTAGGTCACGCGGTCGCCCACGGCGACGTTGGTCACGCCTTCTCCAAGAGCCTGCACCACGCCGGACGCTTCGACGCCCATGCCGTTGGGCAGCGGGATGGGGTAGACGCCGCTGCGGAAATAGGTATCGGCAAAGTTCAGGCCCACCGCCACATGGCGCAGGCGCACCTGGCCGGGGCCGGGGTCACCGACCTCGATATCTTCGTACCGAAGTACCTCGGGTCCTCCGGCTTCATAGAAGCGAACCGCCTTGGCCATATCTGTCTCCTTCAGGTGTCTGTGTCGTGCAATGCTGATTGCGTTGTGCAGACTGTAGGAGTCGGAAGGGGACTTATCTTCGCAAAATGCGACAGTGATTTCTCATTTCACGTCAGTTCGTGGGGCTTTAAGGGTTAACCCCCAACCGGCAGACTGCCCGCCGCCTTCACTTCCTTCAACGAGAAGCTGGTGGCAATCTCCTTCACGCCGGGCAGGCAGCGGATCTGGTTGCGCACCAGCGTGGAGAAGGCCTCCAGATCGGTGGCAATGGCCTCGATCAGGTAGTCGTAGTGGCCCGACAGGTTGTG
>JAUSNJ010000117.1 GCA_030645355.1 Rhodoferax sp.
TGTGCGCCGCGCCATGGGCGACTACCTGCGCAACTGGACGCCGGACACCGAGCTGCAGAGCCTGCGCCGCTGCCTGCTCACGCTGGCCCACGACGCCGACGCCGTGCTCGACCTGCACTGTGATTGCGAGTCGGTCATGCACTTCTATACCGAAGAAACCTGCTGGCCCCAGTTGGAGCCGCTCACGCGCCTGATGCAATGCCAGGCGGTTCTGCTGGCCCGCAACTCAGGCAGCGGCCCGTTTGATGAATGCCTGTCCGGCGTCTGGTGGCGGCTGAACGAATCGCTGGCCACCGCGGCCAAAACCGTGCCCCTGCCCCAGGGCTGCTGCAGCGCGACGATTGAGCTGCGTGGCGAAGCCGACGTCGGCCACGCGCTGGCGCAGGCAGACGCCAAGGCCTTGTTCGCCTACCTGCAGCATGCCCAGGTGATTGCCGGTACAACGGCACCAGCCCTTCCGGCCGCACGCTGCCAGGCCACGCCGTTGGCCGGCTCACAGACCCTGCATGCGCCGGTACCGGGCGTGGTGGTCTTTGCCGCCCAGGTGGGCCAGGTGCTGCAGGTCGGCGACCTGGTGGCCGAGATCATTGACCCCATTGCCAATCAGACCCACCGCGTCGTGGCCGGAGTCGCGGGCCCGCTGTACGCACGCATCCGCGAGCGCTACGCCCTGGCCGGTGCCGAACTCGGCAAGATCGCCGGCGCCACGGCCTTTCGCACCGGTGAACTGCTGGGTGCCTGACGCCATGACGCACGAAACTCTCAAACTCCAGGTCGACAACATCCACAAGCGCTTTGGCTCCAACGAAGTGCTCAAAGGCGTGTCGCTTGTGGCCCACGCCGGTGACGTCATCAGCATCATTGGCAGTTCCGGCTCGGGCAAGAGCACCTTTCTGCGCTGCATCAACCTGCTGGAAAAACCGCATGAAGGCCGCATTACCGTGGCCGGCGAAGACCTGAAACTGGTCGCCCAGCCCAACGGCGAACTGGCCGCCGCCGACCCCGCGCAACTGGCCCGTTTGCGCACCAAGCTGGCCATGGTGTTCCAGCACTTCAACCTGTGGGCTCACATGACGGTGCTGCAAAACATCATCGAAGCACCGGTCCATGTCATGGGCGTGCCCAAAGCGCAAGCGGTGGAGACGGCCCGCAAATACCTGGCCAAGGTCGGCCTGGAAGGCAAGGAAGATGCCTACCCCGCCCACCTGAGCGGCGGCCAGCAGCAGCGCGTGGCGATTGCCCGGGCACTGGCCATGGAGCCCGAAGTCATGTTGTTTGACGAACCCACCAGCGCGCTGGACCCCGAGCTGGTCTCCGAGGTGCTGAAGGTCATGAAAAACCTGGCGCAGGAAGGCCGCACCATGGTGGTGGTCACCCACGAAATGGGTTTTGCCCGCGAAGTGTCAAACCACCTGATCTTTCTGCACCAGGGCCGCATCGAGGAACAGGGCCACCCGGCCAGCGTGCTGGCCGCGCCCAAGAGCGAGCGGCTCGCGCAATTTCTGTCGGGCAGCCTGAAGTAATTCACCAGGAGTCAAGCCCTTGGCCACCCACGACGCGTCCACCCTGCTTGACCTGCTGCACAACGTGCTGGAGACCATTCCCGACCGGGTGTGGCTCAAGGATCTGAATGGCGTGCATCTGGTCTGCAATACGGCCTTCGCCGAACACCTGGGCGCCACCAGCGAACAGATCGTCGGCACCGGTGACGCGCAGTGGGTGGGTGCGGATCGGGCCATAGAGTTTCGCGCGGCGGACCGCCTGGTGATCGAAACCGGCAAGACGCTGACCTTTGAAGGCCCCATGCCGTCACCCGCCCACAACGACCCACGGATGTATGAGGTGGTCAAGACCCCGATGCGTGGCAGCAACGGCCAGACCATAGGCGTGCTGGGCATGGCGCGCGACATCCAGGACCGCAAAGACGCCGAAACCCTGCTGCGTGACACCACCGAACAGCTGGAGCTGGCCCTCATTGGCGCGGAGCTGGGCTGCTGGGACCACGACCTGCGCATCGAGAAGGGCTATTTTCTGGACGAACGCTCCTGCGCGATGCTGGGGCGCGACCCGGCCGAGCGCAACCATGGGCGGGCCTGGGGCCACCTCATCCACCCCGACGATCTGCCCGGCACACTGGAGGCGATGCGCGCCCACCTCAGCGGCGCGGTACCCGCCTACGAAGCCGAATACCGGGCGCGGCATACCGATGGCCACTGGGTGTGGATGAGCAACCGGGGCAAGGTCGTGCAGCGCGAACCGGGGGGCAAGCCGCTGCGCATGGTCGGCACACTGATGGACATTTCCAAGCGCAAGCAGGCCGAAGCCGACCTGCTGGCCACCCAGGCCCAGTTGCAGGCGTCACTCACGGCGATCGAGCACCTGGCTTTTCACGACACGCTGACCGGTCTGCCCAACCGGCGCATGCTCAACGACCGGCTGGAGACGGCGCTGCTGGCCAGCCAGCGCAACCGGACCCACGGCGCGCTGCTGTTTCTGGACCTGGACAAGTTCAAGTACCTCAATGACAACCATGGCCACGACATGGGGGACCGCATGCTGCAAGAGGTGGCACTGCGGCTGCAACAGTGCGTGCGCGCCGTGGACACCGTGGCCCGCCTGGGCGGAGATGAATTCGTCGTACTGATCCAGGGACTGAGCCAGGACCCACAAGACGCCAAGCACCACGCGGCAACCGTGGGGTACAAGATTCTGTCCAGCCTCAACGAGCCTTACGCGCTGCAGGGCGTGGCACACACCATCACCCCGAGTATTGGTGCCACGCTGTTTCTGGGCGCTGCCGTGGACGGACCCGAGCTGCTGCGGCAGGCCGACAGTGCCATGTATGACGCCAAGTCCGAAGGCCGCAACACCCTGTGCTTCTATGGCAAATAGGCCTCTAGCCCTCGTAAACATTACACCAGGAGCTACTAAATCTGTAGCAACGCCATGCTGAACTTTCTGCCCACCCCTCTGGTTTTCCTGATCGCGACACTGCTGATGGTGCTCAACGCGCTGTTCTGGGTGCCCATCCTGCTGGTGTTCTCGTCGCTCAAGCTGATCCTGCCGTTCAAGGCCGTACGCCTGGCCATAGACCCCATCCTGCTGTCGATTGCCGAGGCCTGGATCTGGGGCAACAGCGCCTGGATGGGCCTGACCCAGCGCACCACCTGGGACGTGCAGGGCATCGAAGGGCTGGACCCGCACAGCTGGTACATGGTCAACAGCAACCACCAGTCCTGGGTCGACATCCTGGTGCTGCAGCATCTACTGAACCGGCGCATTCCTCTGCTCAAATTTTTTCTCAAGCAGCAGCTGATCTGGGTGCCGGTCATGGGCCTGGCCTGGTGGGCGCTGGAATTTCCCTTCATGCGCCGCCACACCGAGGACTACCTCAAAAAACACCCCGAAATGCGCGGCAAGGACCAGGAAACCACCCGCAAGGCCTGCGCCAAATACGCGCTGATCCCCACCAGCGTCATGAACTTTCTGGAGGGCACCCGCTTCACCAAGGCCAAGCACGCCAAGCAGCAGTCACCGTACCGCCACCTGCTCAAGCCCAAGGCCGGTGGCATGGCGCTGGCGCTCAACGCCATGGGCGACAAGTTCCAGGCCATTCTCGACGTGACGATTGTTTACCCGGACGGCCCGGTCGATTTCTGGCAGTTCCTCAAGGGCGAACTCAAACACGTCATCGTGCGGGTGCGCCCCCTGCCCCTTCCCCAGCATCTGGTGCAAGGCGATTACGCCGGCGATCCGGCCGTGCGCGAGGCGTACCAGAAATGGGTGCAGCAGCTGTGGCTGGAAAAGGATGCCCAGATTGAGGCTCTCACTTATATAGAAAATAAGCCTCTAGCCAGCGTTGCACAAGTGTAGGTAGCTATTACTTACATAGCTATCCAGAACATCAGTTCAGAAGGTCGGTTAGCGCATGTGCTTGAACATCTTGGCCTTGAACGACTCGGTGATGGACAGGCGGCGCGGGCCGGGCAGTAGTTCAAACGCCTCCCCGGCGCCGATGTGTCCCGGCCGGTCCACCGCCAG